>JALZMG010000459.1 GCA_030858325.1 Actinomycetota bacterium
GGGCCAGGTCGACGCGCTGCGGGCGGCCGGGCGCCAGCCGTACCCGTACCGCTTCGACCGCACGCACACGGCCGCCGCCGTGAGGGCGCAGTGGGCGGAGCTCGCGCCGGGCACCGAGACGGTCGACGAGGTCGCCGTCGCCGGGCGCGTACTGCGCAAGCGCGACAGCGGCAAGCTCGTGTTCGTCACGATCCAAGACGGCGGGATCGAGCTCCAGCTCTTCGTGTCCAAAGCCGTGATCGGCGACGACGAGTTCGACGCCATCAAGACCACGCTCGACCGCGGCGACTGGGTCGGCGCCCACGGCGTCGTGATGACCACGCGCGCCGGCGAGCTGTCGGTCAGGGTCGACCGCCTGGAGCTGCTGGCGAAGTCGATCCGCCCGCTGCCCGACAAATGGCACGGCCTGACCGATCCGGACACGCGCTTTCGCCAGCGCTATGCCGACCTCGTCGTCAACGCCGACGCCCGGCGGGCGTTCCAGATCCGCCATGCCGTCGTCGCCAGCTTCCGGCGCACGTTCGACGCGCGCGGCTACGTCGAGGTCGAGACGCCCGTCCTCCACGTCGACGCCGGCGGCGCCCACGCCCGGCCGTTCGCGACGCACCACAACACGCTGGACATGCAGCTCCACCTGCGCATCGCGCTCGAGCTGCATCTCAAGCGGTTGATCGTCGGCGGGATGGATCGCGTCTTCGAGATTGGCCGCGTGTTCCGCAACGAGGGGTTGTCGACGCGCCACAACCCCGAGTTCACGATGATGGAGTGCTACGAGGCGTTCGCCGACGTCGCCGATGTGATGGCGCTGACCGAGGACCTGATCGTGACTGCCGCCTCGGACGCGCTCGGCACGACCGTCGTCCCCATCCGTGGCGAGGCGGTCGACGTCGCCGGGCCGTGGCCGCGACGGCGCATGGTCGACCTGGCCGGCGAGGCCGCCGGGGCCGACGTGCACCCTTCGTGCGGCATCCATGCGCTGCGCGTTGTGGCCGACGACAACGGCGTCCGCTGGGAGTCGTCGTGGACGACCGGTCAACTCGTCGAGGCGATCTTCGAGGACCTCGCCGAGTCGTCCATCGTGGCACCGACGTTCGTCACCGGCCACCCGGTCGAGATCTCCCCGCTGGCGCGCGTGGACCGCAACGACCCGCACCTGACCGAGCGCTTCGAGTTGTTCGTCGACGGGCGGGAGATCGCCAACGGCTACAGCGAGCTGAACGACCCGGTCGAGCAACGGCGGCGCTTCGAGGACGAACAGCGGGCCAAGGACGCCGGCGACGCCGAACGGGGCATGATCGACGAGGACTACCTGCGGGCGCTGGAGTACGGCATGCCGCCGACCGGCGGGCTGGGCATCGGCATCGACCGGCTGGTGATGGTGCTCGCCGGCGTCGAGTCGATCCGCGACGTCATCTTGTTCCCGACGTTGCGCCCGGAGGTCGACCGGCAATGAGATCGTCACGGAGATCGGCAGCGAGGAGGCGGCGATGACACGGATGGCATGGGGCGGCGGGTTCACGACCGTGGCCGCTGACGGGACGACGCTCGACGCGTGGTTCAGCTGGCTCGGCTGGGGCGAGTACGGGGCGGAGGCGCCGGAGGAGATCGACGTGGCCCTGGCCGGCGGTGACCGCACCGACGCCGCGCGTGGCGTCACGATCCGGCCGGTCCGGCTGAGCGTCGACGTCGAGGCGCCGCCGGCGTCGGCGGCCGACAGCTACCTCCGCCTGCACCTGCTGTCGCACCGCCTGGCGCGGCCTCGCAGCCTCAACCTCGACGGCATCTTCGCCACGCTGGAGACGGTGGCGTGGACGGACATCGGTCCCGTCGCCACGGCCGCGCTCGACAACGTCCGGCTGGCCCTGCGCAACGAGGGCCGGGCACTCGTCGTGCGCTCGCTCGACAAGTTCCCGCCGCTGACCGACTACGTCATCCCGAGCGGCGTGCGCATCGCCGACGCCGCCCGCGTGCGCCTCGGCGCCCACCTCGCCGAGGGGACGACCGTGATGCACGAGGGGTTCTGCAACTTCAACGCCGGCACGCTCGGCACGTCGATGGTCGAGGGGCGCATCTCCCAGGGTGTCATCGTCGGCGACGGCTCCGACATCGGTGGGGGCGCGTCGATCATGGGCACGCTGTCGGGCGGCGGCACGGAGCAGGTGACGATCGGCGCCCGCTGCCTGCTCGGGGCGAACGCCGGCGTCGGCATCAGCCTCGGCGACGACTGCGTCGTCGAGGCTGGGCTCTATCTGACGGCCGGCACGCTCGTCAAGCTACCCGACGGCGACATCGTGAAGGGCAGGGAGCTGTCCGGGGGGAGCGGCCTGATGTACATCCGCCACAGCCAGACCGGCGCGGTCGAAGCCCGACCCCGCTCCGGCTCCTGGGCCGGTCTCAACGCCACCCTCCATGCCAACTGACGGCACCGGTCGGAGAGGCGGGCGATGTTCGACGATCAGTGGGCGAAGGGTGCGGCCTACCGCGAGCCCAGTGCCGCCGATCGCGCACGTCAGGCCAGAGCGTCCCGCCTTCAAGGGCGTCGCCGTCGCCGCGCGCAGGCCATTCGTGGTCTTGCCGCGTGGGCCGCAGGGATCGGAGCGATCGTGGGCATGGTCGCGTGGGCGGCAGGCGAGGACCCGGCCCGCGTGCCTGGCCATCGTTTGACAACGTCCGCCTTCGGCGGCGGCGGCGGCGGCAGCGACCGACCGTCGCGCACCGGCGGCGAGGGCGATCGAAGTTCACTGCCGGTTCATGTGAGCGAACACGCGATCTGAACGCGGTTTCGCTCACGAGAAACCGACCGGCCGAGCTGACGCCGGTCCACGGTGATGTTCGCGCCGTGATCTACCTTTCGACCGTGCGACAGGGGCCGACGATGATGGTGGTCGTCGGCGTCATCGGGGCGTGCGTGATCTACGGCAACGTCGCTCCGGTGCCCGAGGACCAGCCGGCTGGCGTGATGACGGTCGCTGCGCCGCCCGACACCACCGGTATCGGCGGGTCGCGGCGGTTCACGCTGCTCGCGTCCGGGGACCTGCTCTCGCACACGTCGGTGCTCACGCAGGCAACAGCAGACGCCGGCGGTTCCGGTTACGACTACGGGGTCATGTTCGAGGCCGTCC
>JALZMG010000469.1 GCA_030858325.1 Actinomycetota bacterium
ACCGAGTACCGGCCCATGAAGCGGTCATAGGCATCGGCTGGGACGTCGAACGCCACGCCACGATGGTATGTCGCCGGCCAGTTGTGGACCGCTGGGCATGTGCCCCGACCGGACGGCCCCGCCCGCCGGCGCCGTCCGATCGATGCCCGGTGACGGGGCTGCGGCGGCCGGGGGGCGGTCGCCGCAGTCCGTCACTCGATACGCAGGCCAGAGATCGCCCGTGCGATCACGAGCTGCTGGATCTCGCTCGTTCCTTCGAAGATCGTGTGGATCTTGGCGTCACGGTGCCAGCGCTCCACGGGGTATTCGCGTGTGTATCCGTAGCCGCCGAGGATCTGGATGGCGTCCTCGGTGACGCGCACGGACACCTCGCTCGCCTTGTACTTGCTCATCGAGCCTTCGGCGTTCGTGTAGCCGCCGTTGCGGGCCAACCACGCCGCCCGCCAGATCAGCAGTCGGCTGGCGTCGATCTCGGTGATCATGTTGGCCAGCTTGAACGCGATGGCCTGGTTCATGATGATCGGCCGGCCGAACGCCTTGCGCTCCTTGGCGTAATCGAGCGCGTACTCGTAGGCGGCGCGGGCGATCCCCAGCGCCTGCGCGCCGACCGTCGGGCGGGTCGCCTCGAACGTCGACATCGCCGGCTGCTTCTCGCCGGAGTGCCCGCGCTCGCGGGCACGGGCGAGCTTGGCGTCGAGCTTGTCCTTGCCGCCGAGCAGGCAGCTACCCGGAACACGCACATCGTCGAGCACGACCTCCGCGGTATGCGAAGCCCTGATCCCGTGCTTGAGGTACTTCTGCCCCTGCGACAAGCCCTTCGTGCCGGGAGGGACGACGAAGCTGGCCTGCCCGCGGCCTTTCAACTCCGGATCGACGGCGGCGACGACGACGTGGACGGCGGCGATGCCGCCGTTCGTGATCCACGCCTTGGTCCCGTTGAGGACCCACTCGTCGGTCGACTCGTCGTAGACGGCCCTCGTGCGCAAGCTGGAGACATCCGAGCCGGCGTCGGGTTCGCTGACGCAGAACGCACCGAGTGCCACTTTGTCCGGCGTGCCGTAGCATTGCGGCACCCACTCGACGACCTGCTCCGGCGTGCCGTTGCCGGCGATGCCGGCGGCGGCGAGCCCGGAACCCATGATCGCCATGCCGATGCCGGCGTCACCCCAGAAGATCTCCTCGACGGCGACGGGCAGCGTCAACCCGGTCGGATCGGCGATGGCGTTCATCAAGAAGTCGACGCCGTAGAGACCGATCGTCGCCGCTTCCTCGACGACCGGCCACGGGAACTCCTCGCGCTCGTCCCACTCGTGGGCGGCCGGGCGGATGACGTTCTCGGCGAAGTCGTGCGTCCACTTCTGGATCTGCGACTGGTCCTCGTCGAGCGTGAGTGAGAAGTCGGGCATGACCCCTAAGTTACCACGCGGTAACCTCGGTGTCTACCCACGGTAACGTCGAACTGCTCGTCGCAACAGACCGGACTCGGCCGGTTGCGACGTGCACAACGGGGCGGCGCGAGTGACGTCAGCGTTTGCGGGCAGCGGCGCCTGCCTTCTTCGCCGCCGCCCGCTCGCTCTGCGCGCCTTGCGTGGACAGCTCACCGCCCGACGTCTCCAGGTGGGCGCGCACGAACCAGTGGAACAACTCCAACTGCGCGGCCTGGCCGATGAGCATGTCCTGGGTCACGGGATCGGGCTCCTCCGTCGAGTCGATCGCCGCGCGGTGGCTCTCGATGACCCCGGTGTAGACCAGCTCCAGCGCCCCGAGGTGCTCGATCGCGTCGGCCCGGCCGACGTCGTAGTCGTCCCACGAGCGGCTCGCAACGAGCGCGCCCGGCGTCCCGATCGGGGAGACCCCGAGCGTGGCGATGCGCTCGGCCGTCTCGTCGACCATCGCCCGTACGGCGTCGACCTGCGGGTCGAGCATCTGGTGCACGGCGATGAAATGCGGCCCGACGACGTTCCAGTGCACGTGCTTCAGCGTCAGGGCGAGATCGCTGAGCGCGTTCAGACGGTCCTGGAGCGTCGCCGCGACATCGGTCCCCTCCTTCGTCGACATGCTCGGCACGGTGAACTTGGCAGCTGCTGATTTCTTCGGGGCCATGCGGCGACGAGTACCCCGTCCGCCCCGCCGGCGAACCCCGTTCTGTCCTTTCCGATCGGCCCCAATGGGCCGATCGGAAAGGACAGAACGAGCTAGAGCGCCTGCAGGACTGGGGCGATCGTTTCCATGATCATCGCTGCACCGGGTCCGTAGACATGGACGCCGTCCCAACGCAGCGCGGTGTTCCCGGCGACGGACTCGTCGGCGCACCACGCGTCCGGACCCTCGACGAACGACGTCGTCGCCGCATTGGCCGCAGCAACCTGGCGGAAGATCTCGTTGACGTGGGCCACCCGGTCGTCGTCGGCGCGCTCCGGCAGGGCAGGGACGCCGGCGCCCTCGACGTCCTGCGGGCGCATGCACGGTGCCTCCAGCAGTGCCACGCGCGCACCCTCGGCGCTCAGCGCGTCGATGCCCGACTGCAGGTTCGCCGCGACGTATGCGTCCCATGCCGGCGTGGCGAACGTCAGCCACTCGCCGTCGCCGGTCAGCAGATCGAACACGTCCCACGCGCCGAGTACGACGAGCGCGATCTCGGCGTCCGCATCGCGAACTGCGGATGCCCACTCGTCCTGCCAGCCGGCGCACATGGCGAACCCGCTGCGGATGTCGTCGCGGGAGCTGCGTACGCCGCCTTCGTCGTACACGCTGCAGCCGGGAATGGCGCCGTTGGCGACACGGAACGTCTCCTCGATGCCGTCCGGCATGTTGACGGCCAGGGAGTGGCCTTGTGAATCGCCGACGATCGCCACGCGCCGGGCAGCAGCCACGGCGGGTGCCGCTTCGGCG
>JALZMG010000515.1 GCA_030858325.1 Actinomycetota bacterium
GCAGTGGCCAGATCGCCGCGCCGCCGTCACCCGCCACGAGGCCGACGACGACGTGCGGGTCGACGATGATCGCCGAGTCGGCCATCACGACGACATCGCAGAGCAGCGCGACCGACGCCGCCAGCCCGGCCGCCGCACCGTTGAGGCCGCAGACGATCGGGATCTCCACATCGAGCAGGTCCCACACGATCTGTTTACCCTCGCGGCGCAGCGCGTGGGACCGCTCGATGTTGCGCAGCGTCGGGAACCACTGCATGTCACCGCCGGCCGAGAACGCCCGCCCGCTGCCGGTCAGCACGACGGCGCGTGCGGAGTCTTCGGTCTTCAGCGTGCGGAACAGCTCGCCGAGCTCGTGGTGCAGGCGACCGTCGACGGCGTTGACCGTGGAGTCGGGGTGGTCGATCGTCGCCACGAGGACGTCGCCGTCGCGCTCCAAGCGGATCGTCTCCACAGCCACGGACCGTACCCGCCGACACCACCGCCCTATGGTGCCGGGCGTGCGGTTGAGCGTCGTTCTCGGGCAGTGGCTGGACCGGCCGCTCGCCGCCGACCTGGCCGTCGCCGTCGAGGCCGACCGTCTCGGCTACGACGAGCTGTGGCTGGGGGAGATGGCCAAGGTCGACGCACCGGTCATGGCCGTGGCGGTGATCGAAGCCACCGAGCAGATCCAGCCGTGCCTCGGACCGTTGGCCGTGACGGTGCGCACGCCGGTGCAGATCGCGCTGGCTACGGCGTCGGTCGCCAACCTCGGCGGGCGGCAGGTCAACCTGGCCATCGGTACGTCGAGCGACGTCGTCGCCAAGTGGCACCGTCGGCCGCGCGTCGGCGCCGCCGACCTCCTGGACGCTGCGGTGGGTGACCTGCGCGCGCTGTTCGCCGGTGAGCGTGTCAACGGTTTCCACCTGCGCGACCTGCCGCCCACGCCGTCTCTGACCGTCGCCGCGTTCGGGCCGCGCGCGGTGGCCACGGCCGCCGCGGCCGACCGGATGGTGCTGAACATGGTCACCGCGCCGGCGGCGGCGAAGCTGGCGCCTCAGCACGCTTGCACGGCAGTGTGGCTGGCCGCGGCGGTCGATCCGGACCGCCAGGAGCGGCGGTGGATGGCCAACGGCTACGTCGGCTACCTGCCGGCACCGGGTTATGGCGAGATGTTCGCCGACGCCGGCTTCGCCGACCTCGTCGCCTTCGCCCGCACTCGCCCGCACCTGCGCGACCTGGCTGCGCGCATCCCCGACGAACTGCTCGACGCGGTCGCGCTCGTCGGCGACGAGTCGACCGTGCGCCGGCGCATCGACGAGTACGCCGCCGCCGGCATCACCGAGATCGGCCTCGTCATCCCTCCGCTCGACACGTCGTGCGGCCGGGCCACGTTGGAAGCCCTCGCCCCGCGCTAGAGGTTCTGGGTGTTGGCCTCGAGGCCGAGCAGGAGGCGGCCCAGCGTCTCGTGCAGCTTCGGTGCGACCATCAGGTGTTGGGTCGTCATGTGCACGTCGCGCAGGCAGCGCTGCAGCACGTTGGAGGAGTACACGCTGCTGCCGCCGGCGAGCGTGTAGGCGGCGTCGGTGGCAGCCACGGCCGACTCTGTGGCGTTGACGCTGGCCAGGCGAATGGCCGCCCGGGTCGCCACGTCGATGCGACCGCGCTCGTTAGCCAGCGCCCACGCCGCCGCCAGTTCGTCCAGCAGGTACGCCCGCGCCGAGCGCAACCTGGCCGTCGCTCGCGCCAACTCGATCTGCGTGAACGGGCTCTCGGCCAGCGAGCGCGACGAGAACAGCGGACGCTTGCCTTCGGCGAGGGCCACCAGCTCGTCCAGCGCGTGGCGGCCGATCCCCAGCGACACTGCGGCGATTCCCGCGGCGAGCAGCGCGAAGTTGGGGAACGCGGCCAGCGGGATGTCCATCGTCGGCCGACTGACGCCCGGCTGCACCGTGCGGGCGAGTGGCACGACCGCTCCGTCGACGGAGAAGTCGAGCGAGCCCGTACCACGCAGGCCCGACGTGTACCACGTGTCGTGGAACGTCACGTCGGCGGCGGCGAACCAGCACAGCCGGAAGGTGCCGTCGTCGCAGCGCACGCCGCCGAGAACCCAGCGGCAGTGCTGCGTGCCGCTCCCCCACTGCCAGCGCCCGGTCACCGTCACGGTGTCGCCGTCGACGTGTCCTTCGCCGTTCGGCGCGAACACGCCGCCGGTGACGATGCCCGGATCGCCGTACAGCTCCTTGGCCGCGGCGGCATCCAGGAACACGGCCATCGACGACGTCGTGGAGGCGATCGTCGCGCACCACCCGGCGGCCCCGTCGGCGGCGGCGACCGTCTCGATGGCCTCGACGAGCGTCATCGGGTCGGCGTCCGGCCCGTCGTACGCGGCCGGAACGCACAGCCGCATCAGCCCGCCGGCGATCAGCGCGTCGACGGTGACGCGGGGCAAGCGGCGGGCAGTCTC
This sequence comes from Actinomycetota bacterium, assembly GCA_030858325.1. GTDB lineage: Bacteria > Actinomycetota > Acidimicrobiia > Acidimicrobiales > Ilumatobacteraceae > JALZMG01. The sequence continues at coordinate 2,444 of JALZMG010000515.1, forward strand.
GGCGTCGTCGGCATGCGCCGCGGCCACCTCGGCGGCAGTGGCGGCGGCAGCCAGCAG
>JALZMG010000527.1 GCA_030858325.1 Actinomycetota bacterium
GACCGGCCGGACGAAGCTGGCTGCGGCGATCGAGGGGTTCCCGGCCACTCTGGCGGCCGCCGAGGTCGACGTCTACATCCGCAACTACGCCGCGGCGATCACCGCCGCAGGGGGTCTGCCGGTGCACTTGCCCGGTCACGTCGACCCGACCGAGTACGTGCGTCGGCTCGACGGCATCGTGCTGTCCGGCGGCGCGGACGTGGCGCCGGAGCGCTATGGCGCCCCGGCGGAGACCGACGTCTACCCGCCCGAGCCTGAACGCGACCGCTTCGAGCTGGCCCTCGTCGACGCCGCACTCGGCGAAGATCTGCCCGTGCTCGGCATCTGCAGGGGTTTGCAGCTGCTCAACGTGTGGGGCGGCGGGACACTGCATCAACACGTCCCGGAACACGCCCGCTACGACGTCGCACCGCACGAACCCGTCGACGAGATCCGCATCGATCCGGAGAGCCGTCTCCACGAGCTGTACGGCGGGCAGCGGGTCGTCAATTCGCTGCACCACCAGACCGTCGACCGTGTGGCGACCGGATGGGTCGTGACCGCGCGCAGCGCCGACGGCACCGTCGAGGCGCTGGAGTGGCCGGGCCACGACATGCTCGCCGTGCAGTGGCACCCCGAGATGATGGAGACGAGCGCCGTCGACCCGCTCTTCCGGTGGCTCGTCGAGCGCGCCGCCGCACGTGCCGCGGTGCCGGCTGCGACGGTGGGGTCGTGAAGGTCGGCGAGGTCGTCGGTGCTGCGCTCGTCGCGCATGTGCCGACGATCGTGCTGCCGGAGGAGGTGCGCCGAGAACTGAACGAGGGCCAGGAGATCAGCCTCGTCCCAGGGCTGCATCGGATGAAGGCCGAGCGCCTGGACCGGTTGCGCCCGGACACGATCGTCGTGTTCGACGCGCACTGGTTGACGACCGTCGAGTTCGTCGTCGCCGCCCACGACCGGCGTGCCGGTCTGTACACGTCGGAAGAGCTGCCGCGAGGCATGGCGCAGATGCCGTACGACTTCCGCGGCGACCCTGACCTTGCCCGGCTGATGGCCGAGGAGGTCAACGCGGCAGGTTCCTGGATGACGGCGATCGATGATCCGCACCTGCCGATCCACTACCCGACGACGAACCTGCTGCCGTTCCTCCAGGGCGATGAGCGGTGGGTCAGTGTGAGCGTCGCCCAGACCGGGGAGACCGACGACTTCCTGCTCGTCGGCGCGGCGGTCGGGAGGGCGATCGCGCGGAGCGGGCGGCGGGTGGTGCTGCTGGCCAGTGGGGCGATGAGTCACACGTTCTGGAAGCTCAAGGAGTTGCGTGCCCACGAGGCGTCTGATCCGTCGCACATCCGCACGCCCGAGGCGCGCCACGCTGACCTCGAGCGACTGGCCTGGCTCGCCGCCGGGGACCATGCCCGCGTGCTGGACACGATGCCCGAGTTCCTGCGCCAGCGACCAGAGGGCATGTTCGCGCACTACCTGATGATGGTCGCCGCCATCGGCGGCCGCGAGTGCCAGGCCCCGGGAGTCGCCTACAGCGACTACGAGAACTCGATCGGCACCGGCCAGGCCCACGTCTGGTTCGAGCGCCCCGCCGCCGGCTGGACGAGCGAGCACGCTGAAGACGCGGCCCCCGCCCCGGCCTGACCCCCAAATCCCCATCCGAGGCTTTCGTGCACCCGGGGCTTTCCCGACCCCCTGCCGGTCGCGAAAGCCCGGGGGACGGCAAAACCTCGGATGGGTCAGCGGGTGGTGTCGTCGGCGATCTGCAACGTTTTCAGGTCGCTGTGGAAGTCGAGCGCGTAGTCGCCGCCCTCGCGACCGATTCCGGACATGCCGACGCCGCCGAACGGGGCCGTCAGATCGCGCACGAGGAACGTGTTGACCCACACGATCCCGGCGCGGACGGCCCGGCCGACGCGCTCGGCCCGCTCCTGCGACGACGTGTAGACGATCGCCGACAGTCCATACGGCGTCGAGTTGGCCAGCTCGATCGCCCGCTCCTCGGTGTCGAAGGACTGCAGCGTGAGTACCGGCCCGAAGACCTCGCGCTGGACGACCTCGCTGTCGTTCGACGCCGGCTCGATCAGCGTCGGCTCGACGTGCAGCGTGGTGCCCACCCGCTGCCCGCCGCGAACGATGATGTCGCCGGCGGCGCGCGCCCGCGCGACGAAGCCAAGCACGTGGGCGACGTGGTCGGGGTGGATCATCGGTGCGATCGTCGTTGCGTCGTCGCGGCTGTCGCCGAGCACGTGCGCATCGGTATGCCGGTTGAACGCGGCGACGAACTCGTCGCGCACCGGCGCCTCGACCAGGATGCGCGTGCCGGCCAGGCAGACCTGTCCCGAGTCGTCGTACTGCCCGGCGGCCTTGCGCGCGGCGGCGTCGAGGTCGGCGTCGGCGAACACGATCAGCGGCCCCTTCCCGCCGAGTTCGGCCGTGAACGGCACGATGTTCTCTGCCGCCGCCCGGCCGATGTGGCGGGCCGTCTCCGGCGACCCGGTGAAGCTGATCCGCTTGACGCGCGGATCGCCCACGAGTGGCGGTCCGACCTCTTCTCCGATGCCCTGCACGAGGTTGAAGACGCCGGGAGGAAAGCCGGCCTCGACGGTCAGGTCGGCGAGCAGCGAGCACGACAGCGGCGACCACTCGGCCGGCTTGAGGATCACCGTGTTCCCTGCCGCCAGCGCCGGCGCCACCTTCCACGTCGACAGCATGAACGGTGCGTTCCACGGCGTGATGACGACGGCCGGCCCGGCCGGCATCCGCTGCACGGTGTTCGCCGTGCCTTTCGACGACCAGTGGCGCTCCTCGTGGGACGCGGCCAGGTCGGCGTACGTGCGGAATTTGACGGCGCCGCGGGCGACGAGACGCAGGCGCATCGACTCGTGGGGCATGCCCATGTCCAGCGTCTCGACGATGGCGATGTCGTCGTTGTGCGCGTCGATCAGATCGGCCAGGCGGTATAGGTACCCGGCCCTGCCGTCG
>JALZMG010000543.1 GCA_030858325.1 Actinomycetota bacterium
GCGCAGGCAAGGGAGACGGAAGTGGGCCGCGCACCGGTCTCATCGTCGGGGGGATCGTGGCCGCGCTGGTCCTCATCGGCGGCGGCGCGTTCTTGTTGATGCGAGGTGACGGTGACGACGACGGCGATGAGGCCGCCGTGACGACCGCCGAGGAGACGACGGTCGACGAGGGGACGACGATCGCCGAGGAGACGACGGTCGACGAGGGGACGACGATCGCCGAGGAGACGACCATCGCTGAGGAGCCGACGGTCGCCGCCGACACGACAGACGCCGGCACGAATGCCGGCACGGGCGTGCCGGGGGCGACCCCGGAGCCGACGGAGGACCCCGACGGCCTGGGCGACGATCCGACGTTCAACGCCCTCGCCCAGGACTGCTACGACGGGGACATGAACGCCTGCGACGAGCTCTACAACGAGTCGCCGCTCGGCTCGGACTACGAGGCATACGCGGATACCTGCGCGGGACGGCAGCCGGCGAACACGGATGTCTACTGCGTCGATGCGTTCCCCGGCGGGTGAGGTCGGCGGGGGCGTTGCGCGCCGAGTGCGCCAAAAATGCGGTCAGGGTCAGCCGGTAGCATCGAACCCCGCATGAGCATCCTCGACCGCATCCTCCGCGCCGGCGAAGGCAAAAAGCTCAAAGCGCTGCAGGGCATGGTGCCAGACATCAACGCGCTCGAGCCCGGACTGCAACGGCTCTCGGACGCCGAGCTGCAGGCCAAGACGCCCGAGTTCCGCCAGCGCATCGCCAACGGCGCCGACCTCGACGATGTCGCCATCGAAGCGTTCGCCGTCGTCCGCGAGGCCGCCATACGGGTCATCGGTCAGCGTCACTTCGACGTCCAGTTGATGGGCGGCGCCGCACTGCACTTCGGCTGGGTCGCCGAGATGAAGACGGGCGAAGGCAAGACCCTCGTGTCCACATTACCTGCGTACCTGAACGGTGTCGGCGGCAAGGGCGTTCACCTGATCACCGTCAACGACTACCTCGCCCGGTTCCACGCCGAGTGGATGGGACGCATCCACCGCTTCCTGGGGCTCGAGGTCGGCCTGATCATCCCGGGGTTCAAGGTCTCGCCGGCCGAGAAGCGTCAGCAGTACGCGGCGGACATCACGTACGGCACGAACAACGAGTTCGGCTTCGATTACCTGCGCGACAACATGGCTGGAAAGCTCGTCGACAAGACCCAGCGCGGTCACAGCTTCGCCATCGTCGACGAGGTCGACTCGATCCTCATCGACGAGGCCCGCACACCGCTGATCATCTCCGGCCGCGTCGCCGACGCGGCGAAGCTGTACTACCGCTTCGCCTCGATCGTCCGCTCGCTGCAGCGCGACGTCGACTACGAGGTCGAAGAAGACAAGCGCGTCGTCGTGCCGCTGGAAGCCGGCATTGACAAGGTCGAGGCGGCGCTCGGCGTCGAGAACATCTACGACGAGGTGCAGCAGAACCTGGTCCACCAGATGTCCGTGGCGCTCAAGGCCAAGGAGCTCTACAAGCGGGACAAGGACTACATCATCCAGAACGGCGAGGTGAAGATCGTCGACGAGTTCACCGGCCGCATCCTGGAGGGCCGGCGCTGGAGCGAGGGCATCCACCAGGCCGTCGAGGCCAAAGAGGGCGTGAAGATCAAAGAGGAGAACCAGACCCTCGCCACGATCACGCTGCAGAACTACTTCCGCATGTACGACAAGTTGGCGGGGATGACCGGCACGGCGGCCACGGAGGCGGCCGAGTTGATGAACACGTACGGGCTCGGTGTCGTGCCGATCCCGACGAACATGCCACTCGTGCGCGCCGACCAGGCCGACCTGATCTACAAGGGCGAAGTCGGCAAGTTCGACGCCGTGGTCGACGACATCGCCGAGCGCTACGAGGCCGGGCAACCCGTGCTCGTCGGCACCGTCAGCGTGGAAAAGAGCGAGTACCTGGCGCGCCAGCTGAACCAGCGGGGCATCCCTCACGAAGTTCTCAACGCCAAGCAGCACACGCGCGAGGCGCTGATCGTCACCCAGGCCGGTCGCCTGCACGCCGTCACGGTCGCCACAAACATGGCCGGCCGCGGCGTCGACATCCTCCTCGGCGGCAATCCAGAGGGACTGGCCCGTCACGAGGTGCTCAAGGAGGGCCACGCCGCCGACGTGTTCGTCGACACGTTCGCCCTGCCGGCGCCGATCGAGCAGATGCCGGAGGACTTCCAGGAGGCCAGGGCCAAGGCGCTCGCCCGCTACGACGAGTTGCTCGTCGAGTTCAACGAGCAGTGCGCCGCGGAGGGCGACAAGATCCGCCAGCTCGGCGGGCTCTACGTCATCGGTTCGGAACGCCACGAGTCACGGCGCATCGACAACCAGTTGCGCGGTCGCTCCGGCCGCCAGGGTGACCCCGGCGAGAGCCGCTTCTACCTCAGCCTCGACGACGAGCTGATGCGCCTTTTCGCCACCGGTGCGCTGTCGTACGTGATGAACAAGGCGCTTCCTGACGACGAGGCGATCGAGGCGAAGATGGTCACCAAGGCCATCGAGCGGGCGCAGACGACCGTCGAGACGCGCAACGCCGAGATTCGCAAGAACGTTCTCAAGTACGACGAGGTGATGAACGAGCAGCGCAAGGTCATCTATGCGCGCCGCGACCAGATCCTCGAGGGTGCCGACTTGAAGTCGGCGGCCAAGGACTACCTCGCCGAGGCGGTCCACGCCCTGCTGGAGACACACTGTGCCAGCGCCGCCGACGACGAGTGGGACCTCGACGGGTTGGCCAAGGAACTCAAATCCTTCTGGCCGACGACGATCACCGAGCAGCGCTTGACGGACTGTCGAGACACCGACGAGATGTACGACGTCGTCATGGCCGACGCCACCGAGCACTACGGGCGGCGCGAGGTCGAGCTGACGCCGAAGGTGATGCGCGAGGTCGAACGCCAGGTGATGCTGCGGATCATCGACCAGCGCTGGCGCGAGCACCTGGAGGAGATGGACTACCTCAAGGAGGGCATCAACCTCCGGGCGATGGGGCAGAAGGACCCGCTGACGGAGTGGCAGCGCGAGGGCTACGACATGTTCGGGGCGATGATGAAGGGCATCGCCCAGGACTTCGTGCGCTACGTGATGCACGTCCAGGTGGTGCGCAACGACCAGCAGCCCGCCGGCACGCCCGCTGCGGCCCCAGCTGCGCCGGCGGTGTCCAACGTGCAGCAGACGTCGTCGGACACCCAGACCGCGCCAGCGTTTCAGGCGGCCGCGGTCAGCGCCGTCGCTGCTGGCGAAGCGCCGGCCGAGGTGCTCGCCCCGTCCCCGGCGACAGCTGCGGTGACCGCCAAAGGGGGGGCCCGCGGCAACCGGGCCGTCGCCCGCCAGGGTGCCCGGCCGGCGACCAAGCAGGAGACCGTCGTCAAAGACCAGTGGGCGAAGACGCCCCGCAACGCGCCGTGCCCGTGCGGCTCGGGCAAGAAGTTCAAGCTCTGCCACGGCGCCGCGTAGCGGGTTGCGTCGCCCGGGTTCGCCGTACAGTGACGGCCGGAAGGCGGACGGCGTTGCACGGTCAGTTCCTGAGGCCCCGAAGGGCGACGGGGTCAGAC
>JALZMG010000533.1 GCA_030858325.1 Actinomycetota bacterium
GCGCCTGATCCGCACGGCCGCCGACCGCGGTGTGGTCGCCGTGTTCGACCGCCGCCTCGGCACCGCTCGCTACCGCTGGGAGATCATCGCTGCGCTCCCCCCGATGCGCAGGACGCGCGACCGGGCCGAGGTCGAATCGTTCCTCCGCCGTCTCATGGCCGACACGACGGCCGGCTGATCCGGCCACCTGCGTCGACGCCTACCGTCAATGCGGCCGCCGCAAGCTCGTTCCTCGCCGGCGTGCCGAACCGGGCCACCATCCCCTGAACGACGCGATGACCTACCGTCGAGCAATGGCGAACCCGAACGAGCTGGTGCACCTGGAGATCGACGACGGCGTGGCGACGATCACGCTCGACTCGCCGGGCAACCGCAACGCACTCTCCACCGCCCTCGTCGGCGGCGTGCACACGGCGCTGGACGGGGCCGAGGCCGGAGTCGCCGACGGTTCGGTCCGCACGATCGTGCTGACCCACGTCCCGCCTGCGTTCTGTGCCGGCGCCGACCTCAAGGAGCGGCGCACGGGGCCACCGGACTCGGAGCCGATCGTGCGCTGCTTCCAGCGCTTGCTCGACGCCGCCGTGCCGACGATCGCCGCCGTCGCCGGTCCGGCGCGCGCCGGCGGAATCGGCCTCCTCGCGTCGTGCGATCTCGTCGTCGTCCGCTCCGATGTCGTCTTCGCGCTGACCGAGGTACGCATCGGCGGCGCCGCAGCGATCATCTCGGTACCCATCCTGCGTCGGTCCAGTCGGTCCAAGCTGGCCGCCGCGTTCCTCACTGGCGAGCCCTTCACGGCTGCCGCCGCCTGCGACGCCGGTCTCATCACGCACGTGACCGACGACGTCTCGGGCACGGTCGCCGCCTTGTGCGCGGGCGTCCGCATGGGCGCCCCGCGCGCCGTCGCCGAGACGAAGCACATGCTGCGGCTCGTGCCGACGCTCGAGCGCGACGAGGCGTTCGCCCGGATGCGTGTGCTCTCCGAGACGATGTTCAGTGGGGCCGATGCCGTCGAAGGCATGGCCGCGTTCGCCGAGCAACGCCCGCCGGAGTGGCAGGTGCGCGATCACCCGTCCGGGTGAAGCCGCGCGACCGCAGGGGCGGCGGACGCGCCTAGCCTGTCGTGGCGGCTACAGCAAGTCCGCAGTTGGGTGAGCGAAGCCTGATGATCCAAGACAGCGAACGGCTGGACATCCACGGGGACACGAGACCACGGCTGGATATCCATGGCGACAGGAGACCGTCGGTTGACGCGCCGTTGCGCATCGGGATGCCCGTACGCAGCGTTCCCTACGGGCGTCTGCCGGCCCCACGACCCCAACGGCGCCTGCCGCTCGGGCCGCTCCTCGTCGCCGCCGGCGTGCTGATCGTCGCCGCCGGCGGCTTCGCCGCCTACCGCACGTTCGGGCGCTCCAGCGTCGAGGGCACCGCGGCCTCGTCGTCCTCGCCAGCAATCCCCGAGGGCGTTGGGCCGCAGCTGCTCGTTCCCGACGCCATCGCCGCGTCGGTGCCCGGTTTCGTCAGCACGCTGCGCGGCCTCGTCGACGGCGCGGTGGCCATGACCGCCGACGGCGCGCCGGTCACCATCGAGCCCGGCGGGCAGTTCCGGATGTACATCCCGCAGGGTCTCACGGAGATCCGCTTAACCGCCACCGACGAGGTCGGCCGTGTCACGGAGGCCGTCGTCGCCGTCACCGACTCCCCGCCTCCTCCGGCGTACCCGGCCACGGCGGCCGTCCACGTGCGGGCCTCGGACTGGGGCGATCCTGTCGTTCGCGAACAGGTGATCGAGCTCGCCAGGACCGGGCAGATCAACGCCGTGCAGCTGGACATCAAGGACGAGGCCGGCGAGGTCGGGTACGCCACCGCCGTCCCGATGGCTGCCACGGTCGGCTCCGCGGCCGGCTACTACGACGCCGCCGAGGCGCTCGCGGAGCTGCACGCACTGGATGTGCGCGTGATCGGCCGCATCGTGTGTTTCCTCGATCCGCTGATGTCGAAGTGGGCGTGGGAGAACGGCCGTCCCGATCTGATCGTGCTCGACGGCGCCGGCCAGGCGCCGCTCGACAACAACTACGGCAGCGCCGCGTTCAGCAACCTGGGCAGCGCGGAGGTCCGCCAGTATCAGCTCGACCTCGCCGTCGAGGCAGTCGGCCTCGGATTCGACGACATCCTCTACGACTACATCCGTCGACCGGAGGGCGACCTGGCGGCGATGCAGTTCCCCGGCCTGGATACCCCGCCCGAAGTCGCGGTCGCCCGTTTCGTCGCCGAGACCAAGGCCAACCTGGACACGGGTGAGGCCATGCTCGGCGTCTCCGTGTTCGGGATCTCGGCCACCCGTCCCGAGCCGACGGCGCAGGACATCGGGCTGCTGGCGCCGAACGTCGATTACGTCGCGCCGATGGTCTACCCCTCGCACTGGGGCTCCGGCGAGTACGGCGTCGCCGACCCCAACCGCCAACCGGCCGACATCGTCGGACGGTCGCTGGCCGACTTCGAACGCATCGTCGCCGGCAGCGGTGCCGCCGTCGTGCCGTGGCTGCAGGACTTCTCCGAGGGCGGCGTCACCTACACCGCCGCCGAGGTGCGCGCCCAGATCGACGCCGCCGCGGCCGCCGGCGCCGAGGGCTTCCTGCTCTGGAACCCGCACTCGCAGTACAGCACCGACGCCCTCGACCCCGCCCCCGGCTGACGCCCGCCGGCATCTGGGCCGCGCACGTTCTCAAACACGGATCTGGGCGCGGAGGTTCTCGAAGATGGGAACGTGTGCGCCCAGTTCGGAACCGGCGCGACGGTCGGACCCGTCGCCCGACCGTGAACTCCTCCTACTTTTAAGAGCTCTTCGTCGACCAGGACGCAGTGAACGCCGTGGAGCCCTCCCGAGCACGTCGGCACCCGCGCGCCGCGTCCTGCAGCCGCGCTCAGGTCAGGTGGTGATGGAGCGGATGGCGGCGGCGATGTCGTCCTCGCTGACGAGGACGAGCCGGGCGGCGTCGCCCAGAGGGATGAACGAGTCGTGGGCGGCGACGCGCACGGTCGGGACGTGCACGCCGTGCTCGACGAGCCCGGACAGGATCGCCTCACCGACGCCGCCGGAGCGGCGCGTCTCGTCGACGACGACGACCCGACCGAGCGCCCTGGCGTGGTCGGCGATGATCGCCGCCGGCAGCGGCGCCAACCAGCGCAGGTCGAGCACCCGACACGAGATGCCCTCGGCGGCCAACCGCTCGGCAACGCGCAGCGACATGTACAGGCCGTTGGCCCACGAGACGACGAGCACGTCGTCGCCCTCCCTGGCCACCGCCGGCTCGCCGATCGGCACGTGCTGCGCGGCCCACGAGTCGGGGCCGGTGTACGGCGCCGTCCACCGCTCGTCTCCGCTCAGGTGGAGGTCACGCGTGTGGTACAGCGCGATCGGCTCGAGGAACACGCTGACCACGCCATTGGCGGCGGCGGCGCCGATGCATGTGCGCAACATCGACGCGGCATCGCGCGGATGGGCCGGTGAGGCGACGACGAGGCCGGGGATGTCCCGCAGCACGGCGACGCCGTTGTCGTAGTGGAAGTGGCCACCGAACCCGCGCTGGTAGCCGTAGCCGGCGATACGCACGACCATCGGGTTGCGGTACTGCCCGTTGGAGAAGAACGACAAGCTCGCCGCCTCGCCGCGCAGCTGATCTTCGGCGTTGTGCAGGTAGGCGAGGTACTGGATCTCCGGGATCGGTACCAGACCGGAGACGCCCGTGCCGAGGCCGAGCCCGAGGATCGACTGCTCGTCGAGCAGCGTGTCGAAGACGCGCCCGGCACCGGCCTTGCGCTGCAGACCGCGGGTCACCCCGTAGACGCCACCTTTGACGCCGACATCCTCACCGAAGACGAGCACCCGCCGGTCGGCGGCGAGCGCGTCGCCGAGCGCGCGGTTGATCGTCTCCGCCAGTGTCAGCGAACCCTCCGCCTCGGGCAGCCGTCCGCGGAAGAAGGCGCTGCGCGCATCGGTGCCCGCCGCTAACACCGCACGGTCGGCGATGGCGACCGGGTGGCGCGGACTGAGCGGCGCGATCACCTCGGCTGCGCTCGCCAGCCTCGGACCGCCGATCATGGTGACCGCCTGTGCCCGGAGCGTGGCGCGGGACTCGAGGTAACGGGCGACGAGGGCGCACGGGTCGACGAACCCGGCAGTGACCAGTGTTCGCGCCGTGGCCAGGAGCGGATCGCGCTGGCGGTCGGCGCGAACGCCAGCCGCAGCGCGATACGAGGCCTCGACATCGGTGCCGGCGTGGCCGCCGAAGCGCACCGTCCGCAGGTGCAACACGGCGGGGCGGCCGGTGGAGCGAATCCACTCCGCCAGGTCCTCGACCGTGTCGTACACCGCAACGGGGTCGGTGGAATTGGCCTGCTCATAGCGCAGGCCGGCTCTCGCCCGCAGTGACGACTCCACCCACCCGGACGGGGTCGGCACGCTGATGCCCCAGCCGTTGTCCTCGCAGACGAAGAGCAGTGGGACGCGCATGCCCTGATGAGCCGTGTAGCCGGCGGCGTTGAGAGCGCCCTGCGCGGTCGAGTGGTTCAGCGACGCGTCGCCGAAGCTGCACACCGCCAGTGCATCGGCCGGCCATGCCGTCGGTACGCCGAGGCGGCCAGCGCGGCCGATGGCGAACGCCACGCCGAGCGCTCGCGGGAGGTGCGAGGCGATCGTCGACGTCTGCGGGATCACGGCCAACCCAGCGTGTCCGAACACCTTGTGCCGACCGCCGGCGATCGGTTCGTCGGCCGCGGTCAGAAGCCCGAGCAGCACGTCGGCGACGCCGTCATGGCCCGGTATCTGCTGGGCGCGGGCGAGGTAGAAGCCGCCGGATCGGTAGTGCAGCAGCGCAGGATCAGTCGGCCGTAACGCTGCGGCGACGAGTGCGTTGCCCTCGTGGCCGGCGGAGCCGATCGTGTAGAAACCGAGGCTCTGCGCGCGCAGCCAGCGCGCGGCGTGGTCGAGATGACGGCTGGCGAGTTGGGCGTCGAAAATCGTCAGCAGGCCGGAGGCAGTGAGCGTCGATCCCGGCGCCAGCGTGGCGTCGGTGGCGGGCTGGCCAGATGCCAAACTGGAGACAACTCCGGGCTTGATCAGCTCGACGGCGTCGAGGAGCGCCACCTCGAGATCGTCGAGGTCGTCGGGACGCAGGCGTCGTCGCGCGATCGGCGGCAGCGAGGATTGCCCGGTCACGGAACAAACGTTACAGTGGGACAACCGCTTGGAACAGAGGATGTCATGACCATCACGGACAGGATCGCGCATCACGACGGTCGAGGCGACGGCGACCATACCGACGGCGACGGGGCGGCTCCGCTGTCGGCCTCCTCGGCGGCACCCCGCCTGCGCACCGAACTCCCCGGGCCGCGGGCGCGCGAGATCATCACCCGAGACGAGGCCGCCACCAGCCCGTCGCTCACCCGCGTCTATCCCCTCGTCGTGCAGCGCGCCCGCGGGTGTGTCATCGAAGACGTCGACGGCAACCGATTCCTCGACTTCAACGCCGGCATCGCCGTCGCCGCCGCAGGGCATGCTCACCCGCGCGTCAACGCGGCGATCCACGCTCAGGTCGACGACGTGTTGCACTACTGCTCGTCGGATTTCTACCTCCCCGCCTACGCCGACGTCTGCGGCCGCCTGGCCGCGTCGGCGCCGATGCCCGGCGCGCCCGGCAGCGTGAGGGTGTTCCTCGGCAACTCCGGCACCGAGGCCGTCGAGGCGGCGCTGAAGCTCGCCCGCCATCACACCCGCCGGCCCAACGTGGTCGCCTTCTTCGGCGCCTTCCACGGGCGCTCGCTGGGCAGCCTCTCGCTGACCGCCAGCAAGGCTCGCCAGCGCGCCGGGTTCGGCATCGTCACGCCGGGCAGCTTCCACGCCCCCTACTGGGATCCGTACGACGACCACGCGCTGACGGGCGCCGACTACATCCGCGAGGTCCTGTTCAAGCGCATGACGGAGCCGCAGGACGTCGCCGCCGTGTTCGTCGAGCCGATCCAGGGCGAGGGCGGCTACATCGACCCGTCGCCGGGCTGGCTCGCCGCGTTGCGCGAGCTGTGCGACGAGCACGGCATCCTGCTCGTCGTCGACGAGGTGCAGTCCGGCGTCGGGCGCACGGGCACGATGTGGGCCTGCCAGCACGACGGGGTCGTGCCCGACATCATGTGCATCGGCAAGGGCCTCGCCAGCGGGCTCCCGCTGGCCGGCATCATCGCCAAGGCCGAGGTCATGGACTGGGCGCCGGGCGGGCACGGCTCGACGTTCGGCGGCAATCCCGTCGCTTGTGCCGCCGCGTCGGCGACGCTGGAACTGGTCGACGCCGAGCTGGCGGCCAACGCGGCGACCGTCGGGGCGCACCTGCTGGAGCGGCTGCGGGCGCTCGGCACCGAGGAGCCGGCGCTCGGGCAGGTCCGCGGGAGGGGCCTGATGATCGGCTTCGACCTCGCGGACCACGACACCGCCGTCGCCCTCGAGCGGGCATGCTTCGAACGCGGGCTGCTCGTGCTCACGTGCGGCGAGCGCTCCGTGCGCCTGGCCCCACCGCTCGTCGTCACCCGGGAGCAGGCCGACGTCGCCGTCGACATCCTCGCCGACGCCCTCTCGAGCCTCAGCGGTGCTCGATGAGCGCGCTGCCGTCC
>JALZMG010000013.1 GCA_030858325.1 Actinomycetota bacterium
GGCGCAGCCGGTGCCGGGCTTGGCGGCGGGAGGGGCGCCGGCGCGCCCACTTCGGTGGCGGCCTCCGTCAACTGCTGGCGGAAGTCGGCCAATGACGGCCGGCGGGTCGGGTCGGGATCGAGTCCTCGGGCGAGCAGCTGCGCCAGCGCCGCCGGCACCGTCGCCGGCAGCACGGGAGGCGGGCCCATGAGCTTGCGTGAGAGCAATGCCTCGACTCGCTCGTCAGGTCGGCGCGTGAACAGCGGTGCGCCAATGAGCGCCTCGGCCAGGGTGGAAGCGAGGCCGTACACATCGCTCCACGGCCCGTCGGGCTCGCCGCGCAGGACTTCCGGGGCGACGTGCTCCGGGGTGAACGCAATGACGTCGGTGGTGGTGACGGACTGCCCGGTCAGCAGCCGGGCGATGCCGAAGTCGCCCAACTTCACCCGGCCGTCGTGGTCGAGGAGCACGTTGCCGGGCTTGACGTCCCGGTGCAAGATGCCGAGGTCGTGCGCTGCCTGCAGAGCGTCCGCCACGGCGTGGCCGACGGGAACCACGCTGCCGACAGGGAGCGGGCCCCTGGCGGCGATGACGTCGCCGAGTGAGCCCCGGTCGAGGAACTCGGTCACCAGGTACGGCTGGCCGTCATCGGAGCGGCCGACGTTGAACACGGTGACGACATGCGGGTGCGTGGACAGCCTGGCGAGCGTGCGTGCCTCGCGCAGGAAGCGTCGCCACACCTTCGGATCCTCGACGTCGGCACGGAGCACCTTGATGGCGACTTGGCGGTTCAGCGACTCCTGCCGCGCGAGGTAGACGGTGGCGGCACCACCGCGACCGATGATGCGCAGGATCGTGTGCCCGGCGAGCACGGGGCCGACCGCTTGGCCCGGCGCGACGCCGGCGCCGCAGTCGGGACAGAACGCAGCTGCGCTCGGAACGTCACTGCCGCACTGCGCGCAGGACGGTTGCGCTCCATCGGCGATGCCCACCACGTCGCTCGGGATACCCCTCCGAGCTGTCGCACTAACGTTGGGCGGTGGCCATCAGTTCGCTGTAGCCGGCGGCGAGGTCGTACAGGGCTTGGCGCCCGTCTCCGTGGAACGACCTTCCGTGCATGATGGCGAGCGTCGTCGGCCCGAGGTCGCCGAGCGCGCGCAGCATGTGCGGGGTGTCGGGGGCGAGGGTGCTGGCGTGGAACATGCGCTCGGCGGCCAGTGCAGGCTCGACGACATCGCCGGTGGTGGCCGCCGGGCCACCCCCGACCTGACTGAACAGGTCGCCGCACAGCAGCGTGCCGGTCGTCTCCTCGTAGAGGACCTGCGCCTCCCAACCGTGGGGCACGTGTGGCGTCGAGATCTGCCGCAGTCGCTTCCCGCCGATGTCCAGCACCTCGCCTTCGTCGAGCGCGCGCGGCGGCCGGTCGCACAAGTCGTTGAGCGACACGTCACAGCCGAGGGCGCCGTGGATCACCTGACTCTCAGGGGCCGCCGTCAACCACATGTTCATCGAACCGCACTCGTCCGCCTCGACGTGGCCGAACGAGATCCACCGCAGTGTCTCGACCGGCAACACGGAGGCAACGGCCTCTGCCACGAAGGGGAACATTCCGCGTGGGCCGGTGTGGAAGAGCAGCGGTTCGTCGGCGGCCACGAGGAACTGGTTGAACGTGAAGCCGTCCGGGCTGACGTCAGGGATCCACGTTGAGATCCGGTAGATGCCGTCGGCGATTTCGTCGACGGTGGGTTGCATAGGTTCCATGGTCTGACGGCGTTCAGGGTGGGCGGAATCCGTTCATTCAGGAGTGAACGATCCAGCGGACCTCTGCGCCGTCGCCCGGCTCGTACACGCAGTACGTCCCGGTGCGGACGCGGTGATCGAGTATCTCGCCGGCATCCGGCACGGCCTCGGCCAGCGCGGCGGTGGCCGTGCGCAGGGCGCGGGTGACGTTGAGGCGGGCCCGCTCGACCGCCGAGGCGGCCCGCCTTCCTCGCCCGCCGAGCCCGAACGCGGCCGCCAACTGGGCGACCAGCTGGTCGAGCTCGGCCTGCTTGGCTTCGGCCGTCTCCAGCATGCCGGCGGCGAGACTGTCGTCGGCCTCGGCGCGTAGCTGCTCGATCCGGTGTCGGTAGGCGACGCGCGCTCGTGCATCGAGGACGTCGCCGGCGTCGCCGAGCGCACGCCGGTCCACCCCGCCGGCCGGAGCGACGCCTTCGACACCATCGACGAGATCGAGCACATGACGTTCGACGCCCGGACGGGCGACGAGTTCGGCCAGGTAACGGAGCCCCTTCGTGTCGCGCATCCGCACTCGCGAACCGTCGTAGGACGCGATCCACCACTTCGCGTCGCGTGTCAGCTCGGCCGTCCGAGTGGCGCGCAGCGTGGCGTGGTCGTTGCCGCCGAGGCGCTCGAGCAGCGCCGACTCCTCCGCGCTCAACGCCACGTCGAGCGTCGTCAGCGTGGCAGCTGCCACTCGCGCGTCGATGCGCGCCGCGGGTTCGTCGCCGGAGCGGTCACGGAGGCGGACCAGTTGCAGCAGCAGCGCAACGCGCGGCCATGCGAGCTGGCCGGCATCGAGCCGGTCGAGGGTCGCTTCGACGACCGCGATGGCGCCGCCGAGATCGCCGGTGGCCTCCAGCAGCCGTGCCCGCGCGGCCGTGTCGCGGGCCCGTAACCCCGGGATGTCGAGGTCGCCGAGTCGCGCCGACAGGTCGTCACCCGCTCTGGTTGCGGCCTGGATGTCGCCGCCGGCCAGTTCGGCGTCGACGAGCACGGTCAGCAACTCCACGGCGCGCAGCCGGTCGGCGGCGAGCACGCGCAGACCTCGGCGGGCGGTGGCGCGAGCGAGGTCGACGTCGCCGCGCGCAAGGTGCAGGCGGGCCGCCGGCAGGAGGGCCTGCATCGACTGGTCCTTGCCGAGCAGCAACGCTTCGGCCTCGGCGCAGCGTCCCTGGCGGATGCGCAGGTCGGCGAGGGCGATGTCCGGATGCCAACTGGGCATGCCCATCGCGCCTTCGAACCCGGCCTTGGAACGCAGGAGCACGGCCTCGGCCTCGCTCCAACGGCCGAGCTCGATCAGCAGGGTGGCCTGCACGCTGTCGCAGTGGCTGGCCAGGAACACGGGTGCTCCCGGTTGCGGACCGATCAGTCCGTGGCGGCGCAGCAGGGTCGCCCAGGAGCCGGCACGTTCGAAGTCGGCGGCGAAATAGCAGGCTGTGAAGAAGGAACACACAGACTTCCCAGCGGCGTCGACATCGTCGGCCGGTCCGCAGGCCAATGCCATGGCCTCGTCGAGCAACGACATTCCTTCGGCCACCCGGCCGGCCTGTACGTGCGCCAAGCCGGCGTCGGCCAGGGCCTTCGTCTCCAGGTTGACGTCGCCGAAGCGGCGGGCACGGTCGAGCGCCATCTCGGCGGACGCCAGCAGCTCGGCCGGATCGTCGACGTCGCAGCCCATCGCGGCGACCGCCACCCACCCCTGCTCGAGGCAGACCGGTTCGTCCTCGACCAGGCGCCGTGCGCGGGCGAACCAGGCGCGACTCGCCGTCACGTTGCCCATGGCGTTGGCCAGCATGTCCCCGAGGCGAACGCAGGCAAGCGCGGCGTGGCAGTTCTCGCCGGCCGCGGTGAAGCCGCGGATCGCCGTCGACAAATGGGCGACCCCCGCTTCGATGTCGGAGCGACCGAGCGCCTCGTCGGCCAGTAGGAGCGCCCGCTCCGCCTCCTCGGCGCCGTTCACGACATCAGCATCGCGCTCAGCCGGACGTCGCCGCAGCAGCACCTTGCCCGAAGGACTTTTACGCGTCGCCGGTAGTGCTGGGAGAAGATTTCTCGAACAGGCGTTTGCAAGGTTTGCACCGGGACCAGCGGCGCGACGACTGCCGACGTCCGAACGGCGCGAAGACTCTACGATCGGGTCTCGGAGGGAGGTCCGGTGAGGGTCTGGATCGATCAGGACTGCTGCACGGGAGCTGGCATTTGCGTCGACCACTGTCCCCGACCTGTTCGTCGTCCTGG
>JALZMG010000041.1 GCA_030858325.1 Actinomycetota bacterium
GCCACGTGGATCGAGGCCAACCCCGACGTCGTCGAGTCCTGGCTCGCCTGACCGCGCGAGTGCCACCGGCGAGAACCCGGCCGCTGACACTCGACGACACCAGCACCGCGAGTGTCACCGGCCACCCGAGTCCCACCGGCAAGAAACTGGGCCGCGGACACTCGACGACACCAACTCTGCCGAGTGTCACCGACCACCCGAGTGCCCCCGGCACGAAACTCGGCCGCTGACACTCGATGATCCCGGTGCACGCGCCACGGTCCGTCGTGGAACCATCCAACGCTTGCCGACGTCGAATCGGTGTGGCGCTGCGCATCGTTGCCCTTGGCGCACTGGTCGTGGCCGGATGTGGTGGCGGGAGCCTGACGCCGGCGGCCGGCGACTCGTCACCAGGGGAACCCGCGACCATTCCTGACGAGCCGTCGGCCACGGCGGAGGCGACGGCACCGACGTCGTCCACGGCGCCGACGGTGCGGCTGCCCGATGACGGCCGTTCGGAGCTGGCTGCCGTGCTCGCCGAACTGGGTGTAGACGTGGCCGGCGCGCCCGACGCCGCGCTCGGGCACGCCGATCAGATCGTATGCGGCGGCGAGGAGCTCGGCCATGATGGGACGACAGGACACGGACGCGACGACACCGCCCGCCGCTGCTTCCTCGACGCCCACCTCGCGACCGTGCGGGCCGCCTTCGTGTCCTCGGCACCGACGGAGGAGGGCGATCCCATCGTCACCGTGTGGCTGAGCGGGCCGGCGGGCGTCGACGTCTGGTACGACTCGACGCGCGATGCGTTCGGCAGCGGCGAGTGGAGCCCCGTCCAGGGGTGCGCGCGGCTGACGACGATCAGCCCGTCCACGGAACAACCGCTCGAAGCACCGACCGCGTTCTGGTGCGTCGACGGCCGTGACGGCGCAGCCGCCCGCGCGCCGCAGGATGTGGACGCCGTGCCGGAGTGGTTCGCACAGCGCTCCCCGCTTCCTCTGTGCGGGATCGCCATGCGCATCGAGGACGCCGACGAAGCCGAGCGGCAATGCTTCATCGACGCGCGCGACGTCGGAGCCCCTGCCGAGTTCGCCTACCTCAGCACCGAGAACGAGGGCGAACGCCATGCTCGCTGGTTCCGCAGCCTCGGCGACGGGACGTTCGAGGCGATGGAGGCACAGGCGTCGGCCGACGGCACCGAGCGGGTCTGGTACCGCTACGCCTGCTCGTCGATCACCTACTACGAGGACGTGTCCTCGGTGGCATGGCGGTTGCCGACGCTGGAATCGACGTGCTCGCCGGTCGAGTCATCGCCGACGGACGCGCCGCCGGCACCGCCGCAGGCGACACTCGTCGACCCGTGGGAGCCATGTCTCGGGCCGCCGCTCGTCGAGCTGACCAGCGGCACCGGCCGGGTGGCGATGGACCTCATCTACTACGGCGAGAGCTCCTCGACATGCTTCGGTCTCAACGTCGACGGTGACGCGATGTTCGAGGACAACTTCCGCCCGGCGACCGCGCTCGTCGTCCCGGCCGGTGAGCTGGTCATTGACCCGGATCGGCCCGGAGAGGCTTGGGTGGACGTCCGCCCGCTCGAACCCGGCATGCGCCTCGCGGGCATCGAGGTGTCGCGCGTCGTCCTGTCCGCGGCGAGCGACGGTACGTACCCCGTCTCGCTCCCCGGCCCCGGCTGCTTCGTCGTCACCGTCGGCTGGGGCGACGACGTCGGCGACGGCACGTTCACCGGGCTGGCGGAGTCCGAGCCCGGCACGTGCGGACTCGGCTGACCGACCAACCCCGCGAAGTGTGACGAGTGCATGGAAGCAGTCCCTGAAAATCGCGCGGAAGAGTGTCACAGTACGCGGCGGCGGGCGGCGACGACGTACTTGACGATCGCCAGCACCTCGGCCGGTCGCTTCGTCGCATACCAGCCGAGGTAGAGCAACTCCCACCCGCAGGCGGCGGCGGCGAGGTCGCGCTGCTCGTCGAGCGGCTCGGCCTCCGGACCGAAGTGGAAGTGGCGGCTGTGGGCCTCGAGCCCGAGCTTCACGTCCGGCAGGCCGATGTCGGTCCGGGCCACGATGCGCCCGTCAACCCGCCGGATCGGGAGCTGTGGAATCACCGGGCCGAGTTCGTCGTCGGCGAGGCACCGCGCGAGCAGCTCCTCGAACCACGAATCGGGGACACGGCCCTCGTACGGAATGGTCGCGAGTTGCCGCAGCAGCACGCCCGACCCGCGCTGCCCCGACCGGTGCAACCGTTCCGCCGTCGACTGCACCCAACGCAGGCTGGCGCCCCGCCGACGAACATCGGTCAGGGCCCGGCGCACGGTCAAGGCTTCGTCGCAGACCGACCCGAGATCGACCAGCGTGCGCGCCAGGCCGGTGCAGCGGATGCCGTCGATCTGGACGATGTCGGGTGACTCGAGCGCGTCGACGTGGTGAGCGATCGTGCCGTCACGGTGCCGCCAACGATGCGCACGGCTCACGCTGACCTCGACGATCGTGGTGTCGGCGAACCCGTCGAAGCCGTGCAGGCGTGCCGCCGAGCGGTGCGAGGCAACGGCGTGCGCACCGACGGCCATCGTCGCCGCCATCACCGATTGATGCCACGAGCAGACCGCCCCGGCGACGAGGAAGATTCCGGGGTAGCGCTCGTCGAGCCAGCCGCGACTCACCGCGCGGGCGAGGCGGCCGCGGTCCAAATTCAGTTCGGCGGCCTGGCGACGGGAGAGCACACCGTGTTGAGAGGCCGCGAGCTCAACGACGGCGCGCACGGCGTCGTTCAGCACTCGCTGAACGCTACGCCGAGGGTGTCACGGCGGAACTTCTTCCGGCCGGCGACGGCCCTCGTCGCGTCCGGCGGTGCCCCGACGCGCGCCGCCCGCCGGCGGGAAGTGTGACGGCAGCGCGCCGTTTCGACGCGCGGTGGTCACACTTCCCGGAAACACTCGGGTCAGCCGCGTCAGCGGGTGGTGGCGATGTGGCGGGCGACGAGGTTCTCGAGGCGTTCCTGGCCGCCGGAGACGCGCACTGGCTCACCGCGGTCGGCGGCGCCGTCACGCAGCGTGGCCAGGGTGTGGGTGCCGTCCTCGATGGCCCGGCCCAGCTCACCGGCCCAGCCGGCGTAGCGGGCCGTGCGGTTGGCGTCCAGCTCGCCGCTGTCGATGATCGCTGCGGCGACGAGCAGCGCCCTGGCCATCGTGTCCATGCCGCCGATGTGGCCGTGGAACAGGTCCTCGCGATCCGACGACTGGCGGCGCAGCTTGGCGTCGAAGTTGAGCCCACCGGTCGTCAGCCCGCCGCCGCGGAGGATCTCCAGCATGCCGAGCGTCATCTGCTCGACCGACACCGGGAAGCGGTCGAGGTCCCAGCCCAGGCGGTCGTCGCCGGCGTTGGCGTCGATCGAGCCGAGGATCCCTGCATCCACGGCGACGGCGACCTCGTGGGCGAAGTCGTGGCCGGACAGCGTGGCGTGGTTGACCTCGATGTTGACCTTGATCTCCTGCGCCAGGTCGTAGCGCTGCAGGAACGCGTGCACGGCGGCGACGTCGTAGTCGTACTGGTGCTTCGTCGGCTCGAACGGCTTGGGCTCGACGAGGATCGCGCCCGTGAAGCCGATGCGCTGCTTGTGCTCGACGACGAGCGACAGGAAGCGGGCAAGCTGGTCGAGCTCGCGCCGCAGGTCCGTGTTGAGCAGTGTCTCGTAGCCATCCCGCCCACCCCACAGCACGTAGTTGTGCCCACCGAGTCGATGGGTCGCCTCCAGGCACTGGGCGACCTGCGCAGCTGCGCAGGCGAACACCTCGGGGTCGGGGTTCGTCGCCGCGCCGGCCTGATAGCGGGGATGGGAGAACAGGTTCGCCGTGCCCCAAAGCAACTGCACGCCCGTCCGCTCCTGATGCCCGGCGGCAAGGTCGACCATCCGCTGCAATCTGGCCGCCGATTCCGCGAACGAGCGACCCTCCGGCGCGATGTCGCGATCGTGGAAGCAGTAGAACGGCACGCCGAGCTTGACGAAGAATTCGAACGCCGCCTCCATCTTCTGCTCGGCGGCGGCGAGCGGATCGGCCACCGGCGCGAACGTCGGGTGCCACGGGCGATCGAGCGTGCCGGCCCCGAAGATGTCGAAGCCGTCCCAATTGAACGAGTGCCAGTAGCACACGGCGAAGCGCAGGTGGTCCTCCATCCGCCGCCCGGCGACGACGCGGTCGGCGTCGTACCAGTGGAACGCCAGCGGGTTGTCGCTGTCCGGACCCTCATAGGCGATCTGCTCCGTGACGGCCGTGAAGAACTCGGTCATCGCTCCACCTCTGCGGTCGGTGGCCAGACGTCGGCGGCGGTCGGCTTCGACAACGAGCCGGAGCCGAGCACGGACTGATCGAAGTCGACGACGGCGCCGGTCATCAAGCCGGACTCGGAGGAGAGCAGGAAGCAGATCGTCCTCGCCGCCTCCGTGGTGTCGATCAGCCGCCCCAGCGGCTGGCGCTCGGCGGCCCGCTCCAACCAGTCGTCGCCGGCGCCGTGCCACGTCCGCTGCGTGACGTCCTCTGCCGGCGTGTCCATCCACCCGAGGTTGAGCAGGTTGACGCGGATCCGGTCGCGCATCAGGGCGAAGGCGACGTTGCGCGTCAGCGCGTGCAGCGCCCCTTTGGAGACGGCGTACGGGAGCAGGAACACGTCGCCGCCGTAGCCGCTGACGCTGCCGATGTTGACGATCGAGCCGTCGACGCCCTCGCGCCGCATGATCCTCGCCGCCGCCTGGGTCAGCAGCAGCGGCGCACGCACGTTGACGGCGAGCATCCGGTCGAACAGCGACGCCGTCGTGTCCCAGATGCCACCGCGATCGGTCGCCGCCGCCGAGTTGACGAGCCCGTGCACGACGCCGAAGCGTTGATCGACCGCGGCCATGACGTGGTCGGCGGCGTCCGGCGCGCCGAGTTCTGCGGCCACGAACAACGCATCGGTACCGGCGGCTTGCAGCTCGGCGACGACAGCCGCGCCGCGGTCGGGATCGCGGCCGACGATCGCCACGCCTGCCGCACCACGTATCGCGGCCAGTCGCGCCGTCTCCGCGCCGAGCCCCTGAGTCCCGCCGGTGACGACGACGACCCGGCCAGTGAGACCGGCGGGCGCGTCGCTCACCGCTTGACCTCGTCCAGGAAGGCGTGCATCGCTTTCGCCATCAGACCCTCGGCGCCGGTCACGATATACCTGGCGCCCTTGTCCAGCCACTGCGTTGCCATCGCCGCCGTGCCGCAGAAGATGCCGAGCGCCGTGGCGCTGCGCGCGCACGCCGCCGCCACCTCGTCCATCGCCGCCACGACGTCGGGGTGGTCGAGCTGGCCGGCGAGGCCGAGCGAGTGCGACAGATCGGTCGGGCCGAGGAACACCACGTCGACGTCGTCGACCGCGCAGATCTCGTCGATCGCCGCAACGGCGGTGGCCGTCTCCGCCTGCACGACGACGAGCGTCTCCCGATTGGCACGTGCGATGTAGTCGCCGAGCGGTTCGCCGAGGCCGTGGTCCGACGCCCGCGTGCCGGCCAGCCCGCGTTCCCCGCGCGGGTGGTACTTCACGGCGCGCACCGCCCGCTCCGCCTCGTCTGCGGTGTTCACCCACGGCACGTGCACGCCGTACGCGCCGCTGTCCATGTACCGCAGGATCGACGCCTTGTCGTTGTCCGGCACGCGTACGTGAGGGCTGACTCCTCTCGACTCGACCGCCCTGGCGAAGCCCTCGAACTCGCGAGGTGACGCCGGGCCGTGCTCGCAGTCGCCGATCACGAAGTCCCACCCGCACATCGCGGTGATCTCGGCGATCGTCGGCTCCGGCGTCCTGCAGAACACGCCGTAGACGGTGCCGCCGCCGAGCAGCGTGGCCTTGGTGCGGTTGTCGATCATGTCTGCTCTCCTTCTCCTCCTCCGAGGCGGGTGACCTGTTCCCACGTGCCGGACTCGCACGAACGCAACCACGCGTCCTGGAAGCTGACGTAGTCGAGCGCGGCGTCGAGGCCAGGCTCGTGCTGCACGCCGGCGGCGACGGACGTGAGGAAGGCGAAGTCCTCGATCGTGACGACGTCTTCGAAACCGATGCCGTTGGCGTCGCCGGGGACGAAGTGCCCGTGGAACGGGTAGCGGTCACCGCCGTACACGGTGGTGTAGCCACGGGGCCGGACGCCGTCGTCGCCGGCGAGGTAGACCTGCAGCTCGTTCATGCGCTCCAGGTTCCATGCGACGGAGCCGTTCGTCCCGTAGATCTCGAACGCCATCTGGCTCTCCGGGCCGACCATCGAGCGAGAGCATTCGAACGTGCCGCGGGCACCGTTGGCGAACACGACGAGCGCGCCGGCGTAGTCCTCGTTGGTGACGTCCCCGACGGCGTCGCCTGCTCGACCGCGCGCGTAGTGCGAACCTCCCGGCGCGGCAAGGGGACGCTGCCGGATGAACGTCTCGCGAGTGCCGACGACGCTGGTGATCGGCGCGACGAGCAGCTGGGCGAGGTCGATGGCGTGGCTGAGGATGTCACTCGACACGCCGTATCCGGCCTCGTCCTGGAGGTAGCGCCACGACAGCTGGCCGAGCGGGTCGCTGCCGTACATCGAAAAGAAACGACCGCGATAGTTCGTGATCGTGCCCAGCCGACCGTCGGCGACGAGCTGGCGGGCGTGCAGGACGAGCGGGAACCAGCGGTAGTTGTATCCGACGCCGGTGACGACGTCGGCCCGCCGCGCCGCCGCGGCGATGCGCACGGTCTGTTCGGGCGTGCCGCCGACCGGCTTCTCGCAAAAGAGGTGCTTGCCGGCGTCGAGCGCGGCGACACACACGTCCTCGTGGAGCATGTTCGGAGCGGCGACGACGACGACGACGACCTCGGGATGCTCGACGAGGCGCCTCCAGTCGCTGGTCGCCGCCGCGAACCCGAACGACGCCACCGCGTCGTCCCGGCGGGACTCGACGTTGTCGGCGCACATCACGAGCCGCGGGTCGAACGTGCGGTCCGGGAACAGCGTCGGGATACGCAGGTATGAACGGCTGTGGGCCTGACCCATCCAGCCGAAGCCGACGACCCCGATGCCGATCGTGGACCTCACGCCGGCCGACCTCCGGCGCGCACCTGCGGGTTGACGATCGACGACGGGCGCCCGCCGGCGAGCACGGCGAGCGCGTTGTCGATGGCGTGCTGGTAGAGCCGCAACAGGCCGGCATCGGTGGCCGAGGCGATGTGCGGCGTCACGATCACGTCGTCGCGGTGCAGCAACGGGTGATCGGGCGGCAGCGGCTCCGGCTCCGTCACGTCGAGAGCGGCTGCGCCGACCTGTCCGGTGTCCAGCGCGCCGAGGAGTGCGTCGTGATCGACGAGCCCGCCGCGGGCTGCGTTGACGAGGACGGCGCCGGGACGCAGCGCCGAGAACGCGGCCGCGTCGACGAGATGACGGGTGGCCGGACCGAGTGGGGCGTGGAGCGAGATCACGTCGGCGCGCGCCAGCAGCTCGTCGAACCCGACCAGCTCGATCGCATCGCCCCCCGGCTCGACGTAGGGGTCGTGCGCGATGACGGTCATGTCGAGCGCGGCCATGGCGCGGTGGACGCGGCGGGCGATCCGCCCGTACCCCACGAGCCCGAGCGTGCGTCCGTCGAGCTCGATGCCGTCGTTGGCCCGGACGTAATCGCCGGACCCGGCGCGCAGCCGCAACTGATTCGGCACGAGACGCTTGGCCGCCGCCAGGATCAGGGCCACGGTGTGCTCGGCCGTTGAGACCGTCGGCGCCTCGGGTGCCGTACAGACGACGATCCCGCGTTCGGTCGCCGCCTCGACATCGACGTTGTCGAAGCCGATGCCCGATCGCGACAGCACGCGCACCAGCGGTGCGGCGTCGAGTCCGGCGGCGTCCCAGCGGATCGGCCCGGCGATGATGCCGGCGGCGCGGCGCAGCGCCTCCGGTGCCGGGCCGCAGAACGCGCAGCGGCCGGCGACCATGTCGGCGACACCGACCGGCAGCGGGCGATCGACGTAGAGCAGCGGCACTGCGCCGGGCATGCTCATCTCGTCTTGGCGAACTCGACCTGCAGCTCCTGCAGCTCGGCGCCGCCGGCCATCAGCTCCGTCAACTCGTCCTGTGTGATCTCGTGCTTGGCGAAGTTCCCGAGGGACTGCCCGCGATTGAGGATGAGGAAGCGATCACCGACCGGGTAGGCGTGGAGCGGGTTGTGGGTGATGAAGATGACGCCCAGGTCGCGCCGGGCCGCCTCGACGATGTAGCGCAGGACGACCGCCGACTGCTTCACGCCGAGCGCGGACGTCGGCTCGTCGAGGATCAGCACGCGGGCGCCGAAGTAGGCGGCGCGGGCGATGGCCACGGACTGCCGCTCACCGCCCGACAACGTGCCGACCGTCTGTTCCGTGTCGCGGATGTCGATCCCCATCTTGCGCAACTCGTCCTTGGCGATGCGCTTGGCCTTGGCGATGTCGATGCGCCGGAACGGCCAGACGCCCCTGCGCGGCTCGTCGCCGAGCCAGAAGTTGCGCCAGACCGACATCAGCGGCACGACGGCGAGGTCCTGGTAGACGGTGGCGATCCCCGTGTCGAGCGCGTCGCGAGGCGACGAGAAGACGACCTCCTCACCGTCGATCAGCAGCTGGCCGGAATCCGGCGGATGGACGCCGCTCAACGTCTTGATGAACGACGACTTGCCGGCGCCGTTGTCGCCGAGCACACACGTCACGTTGCCGGCGAGCACGGTCGTCGAGACGTCGTGCAGGGCGATGACGTTGCCGAAGTACTTGCCGAGGTTGCGCACCTCGAGCAAGGGGACATCGGCCGGCGTCGCCGACGCGGTCGTGGGGATGTCAGTCATTTCGAAGCGGCCGCCTTGTTGCGTACGTAGGTGTTGCCGGCGACGGCCAGGAGCAGGATCACACCGAGGAACAGGAACCGCCAGTTCGTGTTCCAGCCGGAGAACGGGATGCCCTGCGTCGACATCGACATGATCAGTGACCCGATCGCCCCGCCTGCGGCCGAGCCGTAACCGCCCGTGAGCAGGTTGCCACCGACGACCGCGGCAATGATGTACTCGAACTCCTCGCCGTCACCGACGTTGGCCTGGACGGAGTTGAGGCGGAAGGCGATGAGCATGCCGCTCAGCCACGCCGCCGACGACACCATCATGAACAGGGTGGTCTTCGTCCGGGCCGCCGGCACGCCCTGGACGCGCGCCGCCTCCTTGTTCCCGCCGACGGCGAAGATCCAGTTGCCGAACTGCGCGCGCAACAGCAGCCACGTCCCGAGGATGGCGAAAATGGCGAACCAGAGGATCGAGATCCGGTACCGGATCACGCCGCTGGCCACCTCGTTCTCGGCCGCCGTCGTGTACAGCATCTTGACCGCCGTCGCCAGCAGCACGACGAGCACCCCGGCGGTCGCTGCGCGCCGGCCGAACGCATCGGCGACGTCGTCGGGCGCGGTGCGAATCGTGAACAGGTACCCCATCAGTGCCGAGCACGCCAACGCCAGCGCGAGCAGGAGGATGACGGTGAAGAGCTGGCTGCGGAACTTCTCCGATGTCGACTCGGAGCGGATGAAGAAGGCCAGCCCGACGAGCACGACCGAGGTCAGCAACTCGACGGCGAGACCGGCAGACGCCGACCCCGCCGCGGCGCGCGTGCTGGCGACGAGCAGGGCGACGAGGCCGGCGACGACGAGCACGACGAAGATGACCGAGCGCGCCGCCTGGCGCGTCATCAGGTATCCGACGCCGGGAACCGCACAGATCAGGATGCCGAGCAACGGCGACCACACCGGGAGACGCCCGGCGACGACGAGCACGGCGAGCACCCCTGCGACGCCGATGCCGGCGACGAACATCGACCGCGAGAACTCGATCGTCACGAGCAGGCCGACGTTGTCGTTGGACGAGGAATCGAAGAACGCGGCGAGGAGGACGGCAACCGCGATCGCCACGATGGCGATGGCGACGAGTCGGGCCGACGAGCGGTCGAGCTGGACCCGCCCGCGCCTGCCGAGCCGGGGGAAGCGCCAGCGGCCGTAGCCCAAGGACGCCATCAGCACGCCGACCCCGGTCACGGCGCCGAACACCGTGTTCGTTCCGACGCCGTCGGTCCGGAGCAGGGCGATGAAGCCGACCAGGGCGACGGCGGCGCCCACCCCGGTGACGAGCAGTCCCGTGGCGTCACGAGATGGTGCCCGCCGGTAGCTCGACTCGAGGATGCCGACGACGACGAGCACGACGCCGGCGAGGAGGAGGACGGTCCACACCACGTCCCGGTCCTCCCAGAGATGCTCGTTGCGTACCCACGACGCGGCGAAGACATTGCGCCAGAAGCCGTATCCGGAGGCCTCGTCGAGACCTTCGACGACCACCTGACCGGCGAACAGCTTGGAGAACCCGAGCTTGGCGCCGATCAACATGAAGAAGCTGCCGAGCGTGACAATGAAGCTCGGCAGACGCGTCTTCTCAACGATCGTGCCGTTGAACCAGCCGATCGTCAACGCGAAGCACAGTGACAGCGGGACGGCGACGAACAGCGACAGCCCGGCGCCGCCCAACTCGCCGACCTCCTTGGACAGCAGGATCACGAGCATCGCCGTCGCGCCCGTCATCGAGCCGGCCGACAGGTCGAACTCTCCACCGATCATCAGCAGTGAGACGGCGACGGCCATGATGCCCAAGATGGCGGCGACGTCGAGGTAGTTGGCGGTACCTGCCGCCGTCCCGAACACATCGGCGACAGACCAGAAGAACGCCCAGACCGCGGTGGTGCCGATCAAGGCCCCGATCTCGGGCCGCAGCAGCAACCGCTGGATCGGACCGCGGTGGGCGAGCCGTTCGTCGACCGTGGGCTCGGCGGAGCGCTCCGCCGGCCAGGCGTCCGTCGCCCTCACCTCGTCCA
>JALZMG010000042.1 GCA_030858325.1 Actinomycetota bacterium
CCGTCAACCGTCACTGGCGCAACCGCGAGCGGGCGCGGCGGGTCGGGCGGATCGCGGCGAGCTTCGCTCGAGCCGTACAGGCCACGCTGACGCGAACCGGATTCCGCCTCGAGCTGGAGCCCGAGCCCGGTGTCGCCGACTCCGGCGACCTGGAGACCGACCTGACCGAGTTGCTCGTGGCGCTCGGCGAAGGCGCCCGCGAGGAGCACGTCGGCGCGGCGCTGCTCATCGACGAGCTGCACGAGGTGCCCCCGGCGCAGCTCAGTGCGCTGATCGGGGCGGCCCATCGCGTCAACCAGGAGCGCCTGCCCGTCGTCGTCGGCGGGGCCGGGCTGCCGCCGGTCGGGCGGGTGCTGTCCGAGGCGCGCTCGTACGCCGAGCGGCTGTTCAGCATCCGGCCCGTCGCTGCGCTGTCCGAGCTGGACACGCGGCTGGCGTTCCGCCAGCCGGCGGAGGACCTCGGCGTCTCGTTCACCGGCGCCGCGCTCGACCAGCTCGTCGCCGTCTCCGGCGGTTACCCGTTCTTCATCCAGAGCTACGGCAAGCACGTGTGGGATCTCGCCGACGACTCGCCGATCGCCGAGGACGACGTCGAGCTGGCCCGGCCGCGGGCGTACCGGGAGCTGGTCGACTCGTTCTTCAAGCCGCGCTACGACCGGGCCACGCCGACCGAGCGCCGGTACCTGCATGCGATGGCCGAGTTGGGCG
Organism: Actinomycetota bacterium; assembly: GCA_030858325.1. Classification (GTDB taxonomy): domain Bacteria; phylum Actinomycetota; class Acidimicrobiia; order Acidimicrobiales; family Ilumatobacteraceae; genus JALZMG01. The sequence goes on from JALZMG010000042.1 coordinate 709, forward strand.
ACGACGAGGTGGCCTCGACCGACGTCGCCGTGCGCCTCGGCCACGACCAGCCGAGCCGGGTCTCGCCCCAGCGCGACGGCCTGCTGACGAAGGGGTTGATCTACGCGCCCGAGCGCGGCGTGCTGGCGTTCACCGTGCCGCACATGGCCGCCTACCTGCGCCAGCTACCGGAGCGCCCGTGACCGGGGACGACAGGGCGTTCGGGCTGCGGCTGGCGGCGATCGTCGCGCTTGGCGCGGCGTGGCGGCTGCTGTACCTGTTCGTCGTCAAGTTCGACGACAACCTGCGCCTCAACGACTCGCTGTACTACAGCATGCAGGCCGGCCGCAACAGCGAGGGCGACTGGTTCCGCGAGGCGCTGAGCGACCTGCCGGGCGCCGAGCACGGTCCCTTGACGTCGCTGTACCTGACGCCGTGGAGCATCCCCGGCGGCGACAACGTCCCGTGGCAACGCTTCGCCATGACGCTGCTCGGCATCGCCACGATCGTCGTCATCGGCTTCGTCGGGCGACGGCTCGGGGGACCGCGCGTCGGGCTGCTGGCGGCCGCCATCGCCGCCGCCTACCCCAACCTCTGGATCAACGACTCGCTCGTGATGTCCGAGTCGCTGGCCTGCCTGATCGTTGCGGCCGCGCTGCTCGTCGCGCTCCGCTTCCACGACCGTCCGACCCCTGTCGACGCTGTCGCGCTCGGGCTGCTGTGCGGGCTCGGCGCGCTGACGCGCAGCGAGATCGCGCTGTTCGCCGTCGGCTTCGCCGTCCTCGCCTGGTGGCGCGTCGGCGCGGTGAATCCTTCGGGATCGTCGGGCGTTCGGCGGCTGCTCCTGCCGGCCGTCATCGTCCTCACGGCGCTGGCGGCGATGGCGCCGTGGATGCTGTACAACCTCGGCCAGTTCGAGCACCCGGTCCTGCTGTCGACGAACGACGGGACCACGCTGCTCGGCGCCAACTGCGACAGCACCTACTACGACGACATCGGGGGATGGGACATCGGCTGCCTCGGACCGCTGTCGGAGGAGGGCTCCGTCGACGGCTCCGAGCGCTCGCGCCAGCGCCGGGAGACGGCGTTGGAGTACGTCGGCGATCACCTCGAACGCGTCCCCGTCGTCGTCATGGCCCGCGTCGGCCGGGTGCTTGACGTCTACGGGCTGACTTCGCTCGTCGCCCTCGACACCGGCGAGGAGAAGGCCGAGTGGGCGGTGTGGGCGGGGATCGTCTGCTGGTGGATCCTGGCGATCGCGGCGATCGTCGGCTGGCGCGCGCTCGGGACCGGGGACGAGTCGGCGCGAGCGCGGTGGTGGCTGCTCGTGCCGCCGGCCGCCGTCGTCCTGACGGCCGCGCTGTTCTACGGCGCCCACCGCATCCGCGCCCCGGCCGAGCCGGTCGTCGTCGTGCTCGCCGCCGTCGGCATCCTCACGTTGATCGACCGCCGCCGGGTGCAGCCGGTGCCGATGGAGCCGCCGGAGGCGGACGACGACCCCACGCCGCAGTCCGTCGGCCCCGTCCCGCTGTGGCCCTCCCGGTAGGTTCGATCGTCGTGACGGACGTGGATGCCAAGGTGGCGGCGTTGGAGACCGAGTTGGCAGCCATCGGTCCCGTCGTCGTGGCGTTCAGCGGCGGCGCCGACTCGGCGTTCCTCGCCGCCGTGGCCCGCAGCGTCCTCGGGCGTGACGCGGTCCACGCCGTGACCGCCGTGTCGC
>JALZMG010000008.1 GCA_030858325.1 Actinomycetota bacterium
ACCCAGGCACGCCGCGCCGCCGCGCGTCACCATCTCCAGCGCCATCCGCGCCGTGCCGGCGGCGGCGCCGTCACGCAGCTTGGCCAGCAGCATCGCCTGGCGCGCCTCCAGCCACAGCGACGCCGCGTCCGCCGACGACGAGCCGTCGACTCCGAGCCCGACGGGCACACCGGCGGCCCGCAACGCGACGACGGGCGCGATACCCGAGGCGAGGATCATGTTGCTCGACGGGCAGTGGGCGACGCCGACACCGGCCCGCCCGAGGCGGATGATCTCTGTCGCGTCCGGCATCACGCAATGCGCCAGCCACGCCCGGTCGGTCAACCAGCCCGTACGATCGAGGTAGTCCGTCGGGCGGCAGCCGAACGTGGCGAGCGAGAACTCGTCGTCCTCTGCGTTCTCGGCGAAGTGCGTGTGCAAGCGGACGTCAAGCCGGGCGGCCAGTTCGGCCGAGCGCACCATCAACTCCTCGGTGACCGAGAACGGCGAGCACGGCGCCAGCGCGACCCGGACCATCGCACCGTAATTGCGGTCGTGGTGGCTGGCGACGGCCTCCTCGCTAGCGGCCAGGATGTCGTCGTCGTCCGCAACGACATCGTCGGGGGGCAATCCGCCGTCTTTGCGCGAGAGCGACATCGAGCCACGTGTCGGGTGAAAGCGCATGCCCAGTTCGGCGGCAGCCTCGATCTCGGCGGCCAGTAGGTCACCTGCACCGTGCGGGTGGAGGTAGAGGTGGTCGCTCGACGTCGTGCAGCCCGACAGCGCCAGTTCGGCCAGCCCGACCCACGCCGAGACGAACACCGCTTCGGTGTCGATCGCCCGCCACTTCGGATACAGCGACTCCAGCCACCCGAACAGCGGCTTGTTGGTCATCGGCGGGTAGGCACGCGTCAGGTTCTGGAACAGGTGGTGGTGGGTGTTGACGAGGCCCGGCGTGACGAGGCAATCCGTGGCGTCAAGCCGCTCCGCGGCCGGCGGCGGCGGTCCGCTGCCGACGGCGCTGATCAACCCGTTCGTGATCGCCACCCATCCGCCGTCGATCTCGCCGCCGGCCTCGTCCATCGTCGCCATGCAGCGGGCGCCGGAGACGACCAGGTCGGCGACTGCGTCACCCCCTTCCCTACTCATCATCCTCAAGCGCCGCGACGATCGCCGCCAGGTCGTCCTCGGTCGTCAACGGGTTGACGATGCACCAACGCAGTGCGCTCTCACCCATCCATGCCGTCGGCGTCACGAACGACTCGCCGCGCAGGAGTTGCTCGTCGCTCCACGTGCGGTAGCGAGCAGCATCCCAGCCGCGCCGGCGGAACAGCACGACGGACAACTCCGGGTCCATCAACAGCTCGAGGTGCGGCGCGCGCCGGACGAGCTCGGCACCGGCGCGAGCGACGCGCAGTGTCGTCTCGACCGCCTCCGTATAGGCGTCGGTGCCGTGAGTCGCCAGGCTGAACCACAGCGGCAACCCCCTCGCCCGACGAGTGAGGTGATGGGCGAAATCAGACGCGTTCCACTCCGGCTGCGCCCCGTCGAGGCGACTCTCCTCGCCGTGATCGGTGTGCAGGACGTCGAGGTACTCGGCATGCTGCGTGTGTGCGGCGCGACCGATCTCAGGGTCCCGGTACAGCAGGGCGCACGAGTCATACGGCGCGAACAGCCACTTGTGGGGGTCGACGATGAAGCTGTCGGCGGCCTCGACGCCGGCGAACAAGTGCCGCACGCTCGGCGCGGCCAGCGCGGCGCCACCGTAGGCGCCGTCGACGTGCAGCCAGGTGCCCAACTCCGCGGCCGCCCTGGCGGCGGCCTGCAGATCGTCGACGACACCGGCGTTCGTCGTGCCGCTGGTGGCGACGACGGCGAACACCCGCTCCCGGTCGTCGGCGCCGAGCACGGCGAGCGTCGCCGTCACACCGGTCGACGTCAAGCGACCCTGCTCGTCGGCCGGGACGACGACGACGTCGGCGTCCATCGCTCGCGCCGCCTGGGCGACCGAGGAATGCGCCCCACCGGACGCCACGAGCAGCCCTCGCCTGCGGTCGTGGCGCCCACCGGCCGCTTGCCGCCACTGCCAGCGAGCGGCGATCAACGCGCTGAGGTTGCCCGCCGTGCCGCCGCTGACGAACACGCCACCAGCCTCCGGCGGGAGGCCGGCGAGATCGGCGATCCACCGCAACGCCTCGTTCTCGGCGAACACCGCGCCGCCCCCCTCCATCCACGAGCCGCCGTAGATGCTCGACGCGCCGACGACGAGGTCGAACAGGATCGACGCCTCCGTCGGCGCAGCGGGGACGAAGGACAAGAAGCGGGGATGGTCGACGGAGATGCACGCCGGCGCCAGCACGTCGCCGAACACGCGCAGCGCTTCCAGACCACCGAGGCCCTTCGGGACGACGGTGTTCCCGGCCATCGCCCGCAGCTCAGTCAGCGTCCGTGGACCGTCGAGTGGCGGTGGATCCAGGCGGACGCGGTCGATGGCGTAGCGCACGACGGCCTGGGTGAGCACCTCGATCGAGGCGTCGTGGCGGTGCATCGACGTCAATCGTCGAGATCGAGCAGCTCGCTGCCCTCGTGGCGGACCTCGGCATCGCGGCCGAGGAACTGACCGAGGACAGCGGCGGCCACGCCGCCGCTCATCAGCACCATCACGGGGATGAGGAGCAGCACCACGACGATGATGATCGCGCCGGCCATAGGCCCCGAACGTTAGCCGTCACGCCGATCGTGAATGCCGCCACACCGTCGCAATGAGCGATGAGAGGCGCTGCGCCTCTCATCGCTCATTACGACGATTCGAGCGTGCGGGCCATGCCCCGTTCGACGGCGGCGATCAACTCGGGGCGTAGGCGTTGTGCGCTGACGATGCGGTGCACCGACCCCACGTCGCGGGCACGTTCGATCGAGTGGACGGCGTCGAACTCGGCGGCGACCGCGCCGAGCACCTCAGAGCGGACGCGGTCGGACACGTCGTCCAACTCCTCTTGCAGGCGACCCCGCTCCGCGCCGGTGGTCTGTTCCAGCGCGGCCGCCACGGCCACCACGCGCGGGTCGGCGCGAGCGCGCTTGGCGACCTCCCCCGCGAAGACGACGGCCGCCGCCGGTGCGCCACCGATGACCGATGCGTAGCTGCCCTCCACCGCCAATACCTCCATGTTGTCGTGCAGCGTGGCTGAGAACACGACGAACGCTCCGCCGTGGTAACGGGAGATCAGGCAGAACACGATCGGCCCGTCGAAGTTGACGACGGCCCGACCGATCTCGGCGCCGTACTCCAGCTGCACGCGGCGCAGCGACTCCGGCGAGCCGTCGAAGCCGGAGAGGTTGGCGAGGATCACGAGCGGCCGGTTGCCGCTGGCGGCATTGATGCCGCGAGCGACCTTCTTCGACGACAGCGGGAACAGCGTGCCCGCCGACCACTGGTCGGGGCCGTCGGCGTTGAGGAGACCGAAACGCGGCAGCGGCTTGGACTCGATACCGATGATCGTCACCGGCTGCCCGCCGAGGTGGGCGTCGGCGACGACGGCGCTGTCGGCGTCGCGCATGTCGGCCCACCGTTCGAGCAGCGCGTGGTCCTGGTCGGCGACCGCACGCATGACAGCGCGGATGTCGAACGGCTTCTTGCGGCCGGGGTTGACGGCCTCGCTGAACACGTCGCCGACGGTGGACATCCCGGCCTCCGGCGGGTGCGGTGACAGGCACACGTCGCGACCGAACGGATCTGCCGTCGTCGCGCGGCGAGGAAAGCGCTCGCCGGCTCCGACGTAGGCGTGGTCGTAGTGCTCGAAGAGGATCCGACAGGCCCCAGCCAGATCGGCCGCCCAGTACTGGGCCTGGCCGTTCGGACCCATGATGCGGTCGTAGCCACCGATGCCGAAGTTGTCCTCTGCCGACACCCCGCCGGAGTAGTCGAGCGCATGCTTGCCGGTCAGCACCATCGCCCCGTCCGGCGTCATCACGAGGATGCCCTTGGTGTGCATCAACATCGTCGCCTCGGCGTTCCAGTACGGCTGGGCGCCCACGTTGATGCCGGCCACGACGACGTTGATCTCGCCGCCGCCCTGCGTGAACTCGACGATCGCCCGCAGCGCCCTGGCGATCCAGTCCATGTTCTCCGTGCCGCTGTCCATCGAGATCTTCGCCCCCGCCGACAGCGCGAACCACTCGACCGGCAGCGCGCGGGCGGCGGCCAGTTCGAGCGCGCCGATGATGCGCCGGCACTCCGGCTCGGCCAGGGAGCCGAGGGCCTTGAGCGGGTCGCCGAGCAGGACGACTCGCGTCATGCCGTCCGGATGGCTGGCCGTCGGCGTCGTCGCCAGCCCGACGACGATGCCGGCGCGATTCTCACCCCCCGGGCGCCCCGCCTCGACGAGCGTCAGGGCGTCCTCGGCGGCGAGGTCGAGCTCGGTGAACGACCCCGCCGGGCGACCCGGGACCTGCGTGATCATCGGCACGATCTCGAACGGGTACACGGCGCCGCGCTGGCGGGCGCGTCCGACGTTGCGGGCGTAGTCGTCACGCGCTCGCATCGGCTCCGTCGGGGGCGGCGTCACGGCCAGGCTGACACCGGCGCCAGGTTGGTTGGCCACGCGGACGACGACGTCGTTCGCCGCGCCGTCTGGCGAGACGAGGCGCCCGTACACCAGCACCTGCTCGAGGCCGACACCGACGGTCAGCAGGGCGAGGCGGGAGACGACGCCGGCCAGCTCTGCCAGTGGCACCGTCACGTCGGGCCACAGGTGAATGACGATGCGGTTCCAGTCCGGCGAGGCACCAAGGGGCGCCGCCTGCTGGGCGTCGCGCAGCTCGGCGACGGCGACACCGAGGAGGTGCTCCAGCTCCGGCAGCGCGACGACGTCGCCGGCGGCGTCGCGCACGACGGTGAATTCGCGCGCCTCGGCGAGCACGACCAGTCGCTCGTCGGTCGGGTTTGACAGGGCGACGCAGCGCAGCACGACGACCTCGGACGCCGACGCAGCCCGTTCCACGGCGAACTCGGCGAGCCGCCACAGATGCAGGCGCTCGTCGATCATCGGGTGTATGCCGCGCACCGTCGACTGCTCGCGCATGGCGCCGTGCGCGTCCGGCACATAGTTGAGCGTCGTCCACGTCGCCCCGGTGTGGTCGACGAAGGAGAAGGCGACGCGGCTGAGCCCGGCGGTGCCGACGCCTTCGAGCGCGGCGCGGGCGCGGGTGTCGAGTCCGTCGAGGTCGTCCAACCCCTCGGTGCCGGCGACGAACACCTCGCCGACGGTCGGGGAGCTCGCGTCGCCGCGCCCTTTGAGCACGCTGACCGCCCGGTCGAGGTCGGCGTCCAGCGCGGCGACGGCGATGATGGCGACGTCGCCGTGCGGCACGGTCATGCGGGCAGTGACCACCTCGATCCCGTCGCCCATCGACGGTCGCACGTCGGCGAGCCCGTGGGCCGTGTAGTAGCGGCGCAGGATCGCCTCGAGCAGCGGCTCCGGGCGATCGCCCTGCACCTCCAGCCGCGCCGGCAACAGACCGAGCAGGGGATACGGGCACGTCTCCAGTTCGTCCAGCGCGGCGTGGCGGTCGACGGCTGCATCGCCGCGATCGAGCGCATCGAGCAGGTACAACACCCGCTCGTAGGCGTCGTCGCGACGCTGCGCCAGCAGCGGTTCGTCGAACATCGCGAAGCGCATCGTGCGCACGTGCTCGCCGAGCGCCGGAAAGCGCAGCTGGGTGGCGACGGTCAGCCGATCGAGCGCGGCGCGCAGCGCGTCCGTTGGCGGCGCGGTGGCAAGCCGGCCGAGCACGGCCTCGATGACCGGCACGTTGGCGGCGGCCCGTTCGAGTGCGAGGTACAGGCGGTACAGCGCGGACTCCAACTCGGGCGTGCGGTCGAGCGACGTCACACCGAACTGGGCGAGAGCGCGGCGCAGCTTGGCCTCGAACGTGGCCGGCACACGCTGACGCCCGACGTCGAGCGATCCGAGATACGTGAGGAAGTGCTCGCGTTCGTTGTGCGCCGTCTCGTCGTCGGCGTCGTCGGCGCGCCGGTTGCGCGACAGCGCCGACAGGTCGGCGAAGAGATCGAGCAGGAGGATCTCGGCGTCCGGACGTGTTGCGGGCACAGCAGCGCGATACCGGGCGAGGACGGCGCGCCGGGCTGCCGCGTCGTACTCGTAGCCGAGCAGCACGGCGCGCAGTTCGTCGACGGGCGGTCGGGGGACGAGCACGCTGCGCGCCGCCAGCTTGCCGAGGTCGATGGCTTCAGCGACGTCACCGTGCCGATCGGCGTCGTCCTCGTCCGCCGCATCGACGCGCACCAGCGGCGCGCCGGCGGCAACCTGGACGTTCGCCGCCACCAACACGTCGCGTACGCGTCCTGCGATCGGTGTGGTGACCGCCGTTTCCATCTTCATCGCCTCGAGCACGGCGACCGTGGCCCCAGTCGCGACCTCGTCGCCGGCGGTGACCGGAACGGCCACGACGAGCCCGGGAGCAGGAGCGCGAACGAGGCCGCCCTCGTCCCTCGTGATGCGATGCGCGACACCGTCGACTTCGACGAGTGTGTCGACGCCGTCGAAGGAGGTGACGACACGAGAGGACCGGTCGCCGACGGTGACGCGGCTGAGATACGGGCCAACCTCCTCGGCGTCGACCACGACCGACGCGGCCGGCCCGTCCCCGGTTGCGTCGCCGACGGACACCTCGAAGCGGTGCGCGCCGATCCGATGGACGTCGGCGCGCAGGGCTCGCCCGGCCGCGCGCACCTCGATGCGCTGCCCGACGTCGACGCGCGTCTGCGGGCGACCTCGCGCGGCCATGGCGAAGAAGGCGGTCTGGTCGAGCATCTCCTGACGCTTGGCCAGCTCGACGACGGCGGCAACGACTGCAACGGCGGCGTTCGTCGACCCAGCCGTCGTGCCGGCTGGCGATGAGTCGGTGAACTCGTCGAGCCAACCGGTCGAGGCCGAACCATCGCGCACCTCGGCCTGGTCGAGCAGGTGGAGGAGGAAGGACTTGTTCGTGCTGCCGCCGCGGATGACGACCACCGTCTCGCTCAGCGCCCGGCCGAGCCGGGCCAGGGCCTCGTCGCGATCACGGCCGAGCGCGATGATCTTGGCGATCATCGAGTCGTACTCGGGCGGGATCACGTCGCCCGTGGCGACTCCGCTGTCCACGCGGATGCCCGGCCCGCTCGGCAGGACGAGGTGCTCAACGACGCCCGGCGCCGGCGCGAAGCCGCGGTCGGGGTCCTCGGCGTTGAGCCGGGCTTCGATGGCGTGTCCCGACGGCGGCGGCGGGTCTCCCGACAGCGTTCCGCCGTCGGCGATGTGCAGTTGCAGCTTGACGATGTCGACGCCGGTCGTCTCCTCGGTGACCGGATGCTCAACTTGGAGGCGGGTGTTGACCTCCAGGAACGCCGCGGTGCCGGTCTCCGGCTGGTACAGGAACTCGA
>JALZMG010000009.1 GCA_030858325.1 Actinomycetota bacterium
ATCCAGCGCAGCCCGTGCGGCGACTGCAGCGAGACGAGACAGCGTCGCTCGTCGCCGTCGCGCACGAACAGCTGCACGCTCTCACCGGTCCGGTCGCGCAACGCCAGCAGCTGCGGTCGAGCGACCCTGGCCAGCGGGTAGTGGTCGGCGGCGGCGTGGCCGAGACCGACGAGGCCGAGGCCGAGGCAGAAGCGGCCATCGCTGTCACGACTGACCAAGCCGTGACGCTCCAGCGCGACGGCCAGCCGGTGCGCGGTCGCCCGCGGCAGCCCGGTCGCCCGCTGCACGTCGGCCAGGCCGGCCGGTCCGTCTCGCTCCAGCGCGCGCAGGACGCCGACGGCCTTGTCGAGCACCCCGACATTCGATACGCTGTCCATCACCCAGGAATGCTATCCCGAAATGTGAGATGAGTAATGGCAGATGCGAACGGCGCCACGACGCTGCCGGAGAAGATCTGGGACCGCCATGTCGTCCACACCGAGCCGGGCCAGCCTGACCTGCTGTACATCGACCTCCACCTCGTCCACGAGGTCACCAGCCCGCAGGCGTTCGACGGGCTGCGACTCGGTGGGCGCCGCGTCCGGCGGCCCGAGTTGACCGTCGCCACCGAGGACCACAACGTCCCGACGGCCGACATCGACCAGCCGATCGCCGATCCGGTCTCGGCCCGCCAAGTGGAGGTGCTGCGGGAGAACGCCGCCGAGTTCGGGATCACGCACTACCCGATGGGCCACGCCGGCCAGGGCATCGTCCACGTCATCGGGCCCGAGCAAGGGCGCACGCTGCCGGGCATGACGATCGTCTGCGGCGACAGCCACACGGCCACCCACGGGGCGTTCGGGGCGCTGGCGTTCGGTATCGGGACGAGCGAGGTCGAGCACGTGCTCGCCACGCAGACGCTGCCCCAGGCGCGTCCGAAGTGGATGGCCATCGACGTCGACGGCGACCTGCCGGCAGGGGTCACGGCCAAGGACCTGATCCTCGCCGTGATCGGGCGCATCGGCACCGGCGGCGGCATCGGCCACGTCATCGAGTACCGCGGCGCAGCCGTCCGGGCGCTGTCGATGGAGGGTCGGATGACCGTGTGCAACATGTCGATCGAGGCCGGTGCACGCGCCGGGCTGGTGGCCCCGGACGAGACGACGTTCGCCTACCTCGAGGGCCGGCCGTACGCACCGAAGGGGGCGGCGTGGGACGACGCGGTGGCGGACTGGCGTCTGCTGCGCAGCGACGACGAGGCGGTGTGGGACCGCACCGTCTCCGTCGACGCCGACACGTTGGCGCCGCAGGTGACGTGGGGGACCAACCCCGGCCAGGTCACGTCGATTGACGGATCGGTGCCGTCACCGGACGACGCCGGCGACCCGTCGTCGCGTGAATCGATGGTCCGCGCACTCGACTACATGGGGCTGACACCGGGCACCGCTGTGCGCGACATCCCCGTCGGCACCGTGTTCATCGGCTCGTGCACGAACAGCCGCATCGAGGATCTGCGCGCCGCCGCAGCGGTGCTCGACGGGCGGAAGGTCAGCGCGCCGCGGGTCATGGTCGTACCCGGCAGCCACGCCGTCAAGCTGCAGGCCGAGGCCGAGGGACTGGACCGCGTGTTCACCGCCGCCGGCGCCGACTGGCGCGAACCGGGGTGCTCGATGTGCCTGGCGATGAACCCCGACAAGCTGGCCCCCGGCGAACGTGCGGCGAGCACGAGCAACCGCAACTTCGAGGGCCGCCAGGGCCGTGGCGGCCGCACCCACCTCGTCTCCCCCGCCGTCGCCGCCGCCACCGCCGTCGCCGGCCACTTCGCCACCCCGGAGGACCTGTGATGCGCGCGTGGACTCAACGTGCCATCTCGGCGCGGACGTTTCTACCTTCGAGAACGTCCGCGCCCAGAAGGCAATTTGCAGCTGCAAGAGCTCTTCTCGACCGCACCGAGGTGCCGTCCTGAGGGCGGTGCACATCGTCCAGGGTGGGGGGTTGCCCCTTCGGCGGTCGGACGTGGACACGGACCAGATCATCCCGGCGGAGTGGTTGAAGCGCGTGGAGCGCACCGGGTTCGAGCAGGGATTGTTCGCCACGTGGCGCGACGACCGCGACTTCGTGCTCAACGACGAGCGCTACGCGGGGGCCAAGGTCATCGTCGCCGGGCCGGCATTCGGCGTCGGCTCGTCGCGTGAGCACGCCGTGTGGGCGATTCAGCAGTCGGGCTTCGACGCCGTGATCGCGCCAAGTTTCTCGGACATCTTCCGCAACAACTGCACGAAGAACGGGCTCGTCCCGGTCGTCCTGCCGGAAGCCGTCGTCGAGCGGATCTGGGCGGCGATCGAGGCGGACCCGCACGTCGAACTCGTTGTCGACGTCGAGCGCCGCCTCGTCGAAGTGCCTGCGGCCGGCATCACCGAACCGTTCCCGATGGACGACGCCACCCGGCAGCGCTACCTCGACGGCTTGGACGACGTCGGCCTCACGATGTCCCACGCCGCGGCGATCGACGCCTTCGAAGCGCAGCGTCCGTCGTGGCTGGATCCCGTCAGGACGTCGCTTCCGGCACCGTGAGGGGCGGCAGCGTCTCGATCACCGGCGGCAGTGTCGGGACCGCGGGCCCGGTCACCGGCGCGCTGGCCCCGGGGACCTGTTCGCCGCCGCCCGACACGGGCGCCGTCGTCGTCGTCACCGGCTGCGCGGCACAGACGAACGAGCCCGTGGCCACGCCACCGCTGTCGTCGGTGACGTCGAACGATCCGCTCGCCATCCCCTCGTCGAGCGTGACGTCGCCGCGATAGGTCGTGACGACCTGCTGGCCGTCGCCGATCTCCAGCGTGCCCTCGTACGCCCCCGGCGCATCCGTCGGCGGGTCGACGTGCAGTCGGGCAGAGATGACCCTGTTGCCGCCGGAGAGTCGCCGCAGATCGGTGACAGCCACGTCGAGCCCGTCACCACCGTCGAGCGCGGTGCACCCCGCGTCCAGGCTGATCGGGACCAGGTCCGCCGCGGCGACCGTGGCGCGATCGAGGGCGATGACCTCCTCGATGCCGCTCGACGCCAGGCGGATCTGGATGCTGACGAACCCGCTGCCGACCGGCCCGGACGGCGTCGTCGCGCCACTCGTGGCGACGGATCCCGCCGACACCGCGGTGCCAACAGACGCCGGCGCCGTCGTATCCAGCGGGCCGAGCGTGTCCGACGGGTCGTCTCCCCCGGAGCACGACGAGGCCATGACGAGCACGCCGCCAGTGATCCCGGCGAGCAAGCGGCGCGACAGCCCCACGGTGCGGGTCACGCCGAGTCGGCTCCGAACGAGGCGAGATCGCGCAGGCGGATGTCGTTGCTGAACACCTCGATCGGCGGCTCGAGCGGCAGGCGCAACGTGCGCTGGAGGATCCGCATCTGCGTGTGCTGGTTGTACTCGACCAGCGTGATCGCCCACCCGTCGCGCCCGGCCCGCGCCGTTCGACCGGAGCGATGCAGGTAGTCCTTGGCGTCCTTGGCCGGTTCGTAATGGAGAACGCCGCCGACGTCGTCGATGTCCAGTCCGCGGGCGGCCACATCGGTGGCCACGAGGACGGCCAGCTTGCCTTCGGCGAAGCGCCGCAGTGCCCGCTCCCGTGCCACCTGGGGCAGGTCGCCGTGGATCGCCGAGGCGTCGACGCCGAGTTCGACGAGTGAGTTGGCGACCCGGTCGCACAGCCGCTTGGTCTGGCAGAACACGGCCAGCTTGGGCAGCGACTGGCTGATCGCGCCAACGATGCGGTCCTTGTCCATGTGATGGACGGCCAGGAACAGGTGGCGCATCGTGCCGACGGTGCCGGTTGCCGAATCGATGGCCACCTCGACGGGATCGCGCAGGTACTGGCGGACCAGGTGCCCGACATCACCGTCGAGCGTCGCCGAGAACAGCATCGTCTGGTTGCGACCCGTGCAGTGGCGCAGGACCCACTCGACCTGGGGCGTGAAACCGTCGTCGGCCATCCGGTCGGCCTCGTCGAGGACGACGACCTGCACCGAGCCGAGATCGATCTCCCCGGACTTCATCAGGTCGATCAGGCGCAGCGGCGTGGCGACGACGATCTCGACGCCCTGACGCAGCACGTCGATCTGGTGGTGGCGACTGGCGCCGCCATACACGGCGAGGATGTTCTGGCCGGCGTGGGCGGCGACCGGCTCGAGCACCTCGGCGACCTGGACGGCGAGTTCCCGTGTCGGCACGAGGACGAGTCCGAGCGGCTCGGCCGGTCCGGCCCCGTCCAGGATCCTGGCCATCATCGGCACCCCGAAGGCCAACGTCTTGCCCGATCCTGTCTCGGCGCGCCCGCACACGTCGCGACCCTCCATGGCCACGGGGATCGCCGCGGTCTGGATCATGAACGGCTGGGCGAAGCCGGCTGCGGCCAGACCCTCGTCGATGCGTGACGGGACGCCGAGTTCGGCGAAGCCCGTCGGCGCCTCGACGGGCGGGAGGGTGTCGATCGTCGTGAGTGCAGAGCCCGGTCGGTAGGCATGGTCGGTGGCGGCGGCAGGACGGCGCGGTCGGCGCCGGCGGCGGGGTGCGCCCCGCCGCGGGGAAGCATCTGACATGGTGGCGGTCAGGGTAGCGGCGACGACGGCGCCGCCCTTCGGGCGCAGTACCTGGGGTTCCGCGGGGTGTTACCATGCGTACAACCTGGTACGAGCGGGGGACGCAGGCCTGGTGCAAATGCACCCATGGCGGTTGGGGCACACCTCTCGTCTCCCCATCTATGGGGACGGGTGCAGTGACCGCCGTTTCCTTGCTCGAGTCGGCACCGCTCGACGAGGCCGCGGTGCTCCGCCGCGCACGGCGCGGCGACCGTCACGCCTACGGCCCGCTCTACGAGCGCCACCTGGCCGGCGCCCGCCGTGTCGCAGCCTCGCTGGTGCGTCAGCCGTCCGACGTCGACGACGTCGTCGCCGAGGCGTTCGCGTCGGCGTTCGCGGCGATGCGCAGGGGCGCGCGCCGATTGATGTGTTCGGTCCGTACATCCCGGTGGCGATGGGGCGTCGTGGTGCGCTACGGTTGTGTCGTGATATTCGCCTTCGGCCTCCTCCTGCTTCTGTAGGGCGAGCGCCGACACATCGCGTTCGCCCGCCCCCGCCCCCAAGGACGGGGGCTCCTTCATTTTTTCGGCACTCGTGCCGACGACGCGCTGATCACGATCCGGAGAACCCACCATGCCTCCCCCGAACGTCACACCACCACCGATGGCCTTTGGCAAGTACCGGCCGCAGGTCCCGCTCGTGCTGACCGATCGCACGTGGCCGGACCGCATCATCGACAGGGCGCCGCTGTGGTGCTCGGTCGACCTGCGCGACGGCAACCAGGCCCTGATCGACCCGATGGACCCGGTGCGCAAGCGGCGCATGTTCGACGCCGTCGTCCAGATGGGCTTCAAGGAGATCGAAGTCGGGTTCCCCGCGGCCAGCCAGCCCGACTTCGACTTCATCCGCCAGCTCGTCGAGGAGGACCTGATCCCCGACGACGTGACGATCCAGGTGCTCGTGCAATGCCGCCAGGAGCTGCTCGAGCGGACCTACGAATGCCTGCGCGGGGCGCCGCGAGCGATCGTCCACTTCTACAACTCGACGAACCCGTTGCAGCGCCAGGTCGTCTTCGGTCTCGACAAGGCGGGGATCGTCGACATCGCCGTGAACGCCGCGCGCATGGCCCGCAAACTCGAAGAGACCGTGCCCGGGACGGAGATCCGCTACGAGTACTCGCCGGAGAGCTTCACGCTGACGGAGCCGGACTTCGCCGTCGAGATCTGCAACGCCGTGATGGACGTCGTCGAGCCGACCCCCGACCGCCCGATCATCCTCAACCTGCCGGCGACGGTCGAGTGCTACTCCCCCAATGTCTACGGCGACGTCATCGAGTGGTTCGGCCGCACGATCCAGCGCCGTGACAGCGTCGTGCTCAGCCTGCACCCGCACAACGATCGTGGGTGCGCGGTCGCCGCCGCCGAGTTCGGGATCATGGCCGGCGCAGACCGCGTCGAGGGGACGCTGTTCGGCAACGGCGAGCGCACCGGCAACCTCGACCTCGTCAACGTGGCGCTGAACCTGTTCGCCAATGGCGTCGACCCCGGCCTCGACATCAGCGACATCGATGCGCTACGCCGCGTGGCCGAGTACTGCAACCGCCTGCCCGTGCACCCGCGTCATCCGTACGCCGGTGACCTCGTCTACACGTCGTTCTCGGGCAGCCACCAGGACGCCATCAAGAAGGGGTTCGAGGCGCTGCCTGCCGACTACGACCAGTGGGGCGTGCCGTACCTGCCGATCGACCCGAAGCACGTCGGGCGGACCTACGAGGCCGTCATCCGCGTCAACAGCCAGTCCGGCAAGGGCGGCGTCGCCTACGTGATGAAGGCCGAGCACGGCTTCGACATGCCGCGGCGCATGCAGATCGAGTTCTCCAAGACGATCCAGCACATCACGGAGGACTCCGGTACGGAGATCACGCCCGTCGTGATGTGGGAGGCGTTCCAGGCCGAGTACCTGCC
>JALZMG010000084.1 GCA_030858325.1 Actinomycetota bacterium
GCTCTCGCCCGTGCTCGCCGGCGTGCTCGGCGACCCCGGCCAACCCGACGTGGCCCGCCTGCGCGCGTTCGGCCTGCTCGCCTCACAACTCGCCGCGCTCGGCACGCCGACGCCGACGACCGGCGTCGACAGCCCGGTCGCCGCCTGACGGTTTCGTCGCCGCGGCCGCCTCGGTCGTTCGAACCCGTGCGGGGCCCCGGCTGCGAAGAGTTCTTGAAGCATGTGGTGGCCACGTCTCGCGCCGGGTTCGATCGTCGCGCCCTGAGGAAACTGGGCGCGCACGTTCTCAAACCGCGATCTGGGCGCGTGGTGTGCAGCCCTTCAGCTGCCGTCGCTGACGGCGGTGTCAAATCGGAACTGCACGGCCGCCCGCTCGGCGACGTGGCCGGCGATGCGCTCCGCAAGCACGGCGCGGTGCTGCGGGTGGTCGCGGTAGGCGAGATACCCGTCGACATCGTCGAAATCGGCGACGACGACGAAGTGGAAGTTGCCCTCGTTGACGCCGGCATCCGCGCCGAACGTGTACGCCCGCATTTCGCGAATGATGCCTGGCAGCTCACGCAGGCCGGCCTCGATCGCGGCGACGTCGTCGGGAGTGGTCTCTGGCGTCCAGCGGAACATCACGGTGTGGCGGAACATCTACGTTGTGCCTCCTCGGGCGTCGAGTTCGGCGCGCAGCCGCGGCGGCGCGACGTGACGGTACGCGTCGGCGCAGATCTTGGCGATCTCCGTCCAGTCCGGTTCGACATCGAGGCGTACGCCGAGCCATCCCCGCCCGCCCACGTACGGCGGCCGGAAGAAGCGCGCTGGTTCCTGCTCCACGACCTGCCCCTGCACGCCGGGAGGCGCGGCGCACCAGATCGCCAGGCGGCCGTCGTCATGATGGTTGTCGAGGAACGTGACGAACGTCTTCTTGCCGCGCACGAAGAACGTCGGTGCGCCGTGGCTCAACCGGTCCTCGACCTCAGGCAGGCCAAGGCAGAATCGGCGCACCTCGGCCAACGCGGGCTCGACGAGTCTGCGGTCGTACATCGACGCCCAGTCTCGCCGCGCGCATGGGTACCGTCACATCGATGGCCGAGCGCATCCATGACTTCAACTCGAAGATCATCGACGAGTTCCGGGCCAACGGCGGGCGTGTCGGCGGCATGTTCGAGGGCAGGCCGATGCTCCTCCTCCACACCTCGGGGGCGCGCTCGGGCGAGGCCCGCGTCAATCCGCTCGCCTACCGGCCCGAGCGCGAGGCGTGGATCGTGTTCGGCTCGTACGCCGGCGCATCGAAGCATCCTGCGTGGTTCCACAACCTCGTCGCCGAGCCAGACGTGACCATCGAGGTCGGCGACGACACCGTCACCGTGCGCGCTCGCGTCACCGAGGGTGACGAGCGCACGCGGATCTGGGAGGCTCAGAAACGCGACGTGCCGACGTTCGCCGACTACGAAGCCAAGGCCGGGCGGGAGATCCCCGTCATCGCGCTCGAACGGCGCTGAGCCGCGCGTTCAGCGCGGCGCGTTCCAAATGCCGCTGCCGCCGCCGGCGATGCGTCGTTCGGCCAGCCGGTCGGCAGCCTCCGTCGGCGTGACGCCTTCGGCTTGCGCCGTGCGCAGCACGTCCGTCGTCGCGTCGTGGATGCGTGCCGCGTTGGCCTTGGCCCGTTCGAACGAGAATCCGCGCAACTCGTCGGCGACCTGGATGACGCCGCCGGCGTTGACGACGTAGTCGGGGCAGTACAGGATCCCTCGCGCTTGCAGCACGTTGTCGATCTCGTCGTGGGCGAGCTGGTTGTTGGCGGCGCCGCAGACGACCGCCGCGCGCAGCGTCGCCGCCACGGCGTCGTCGAGCGCCCCGCCGAGCGCGCACGGCGAGTAGACGTCGAGCTCGTCCTCGAGCATCTGCTCGGTCGACGGCGCCACGTCGACCGCGGGGTGGACACGCACGATGCGCTCGACGGCGAACTCGTCCACATCGGTGACGACGACCGTGGCTCCGTCGGCGAGGCAGTGCGCGACGAGATGCCCACCGACCTTGCCGACGCCGGCGATGCCGACACGCCGTCCGGCGAGGCCATCGACGCCCCACCGGTACCGCGCCGCGGCGCGCATCCCCTGGAACACGCCGAACGCCGTCAGCACGCTGGAGTCACCGGCGCCGCCGGCTGCCTCGCTGCGGCCCGTGACGAAGTCGCACTGCTCAGCAACGACGTCCATGTCCTCGACGTACGTCCCGACGTCGCAGGCTGTGATGTAGCGCCCGCCGAGACCCTGCAGGAACCGGCCGTAGGCGCGCAGCAGGTCGGGATGCTTGTCCGTCGCCGGATCGCCGATGATCACGGCCTTGCCGCCACCGTGATCGAGCCCGGCCAGCGCGTTCTTGTAGGCCATTGCCTTGCTCAGGTCCAAGACGTCGGCCAGCGCGTCGGCTTCGGTGGCGTACGGATAGAAGCGGGTCCCTCCGAGCGCGGGGCCGAGCGCGGTCGAGTAGATGGCGACGATGGCCCGCAACCCGCTGGCTGCGTCGCGGCAAAACACGACCTGCTCGTGGCCCGGCCCGCGCTCGAACACGCCGTCGGCTCCTGTCGTCGTCATCGTCGTCGTCCCCGGTGGCGCGTTCAGGTCACAGTAGGGGGCGGGCTGCCCCAGATCATCTGCCGTCCCAGCTCGGCGGGCGCGCGCACCGGGACGTCGTCGATGCGAACCAAGCGGTAGCCGGCGCGCCGGGCGACCGCGGCGCTGGCCTGGTTGGCCTCGTCGCAGTGGATTTCGACGCGTGTGATGTCCGGCTCGGCGAGTGCGGCTGCGGTCAGCGCGCGGACCGCCGCCGTCACCACGCCCCTGCCGTTCGCTCCTGCGCGACGCCAATAACCGATCTCCAACGCCTCCGGTCCCAGCCGGTCGTGCAGCCCGCAGCCGCCGAGCACGGCGCCGTCAGTGGCATCGACGATGAGGTACCCGAACTCGCGGCGGACCGTCCACGACTCGACCGCTCCGGCGAGGAACGAGGCCGTTTCGATGCGCGTCTGGTCGGCCCACGGCATCCACGGGCGCAGGTGGTCCCTGCTCTCCTCGATCGCCGCGTGCAACGCGTCGAGGTCGTGGGCGGCGTGGCGGCGTAGCAGCGCGCCGACGTCGCCCATGGCGATCTGCTCGGGGGGCATCTCAGCGCCGCCGCTCTACGTCGGCCCGCTCGAACTCCGCCGCCACGGCGTCGTTGAAGAGCACGAAGCGGACGTCCTTGACGGCGGTCGGCGTCGACGCGACGGTGCCGAGGGCCACGCCGGCGGCGTCGTCGAGCGGCCAGCCGTAGATGCCCGCCGACACGGCGGGGAAGGCGACGCTGCGGGCGCCCAGCTCGTCGGCGACGGCCAGGGCGTTGCGATAGCAGTCGGCGAGCAGAGCGCGACGGTCCTCGTGGCGCGAGTACACGGGCCCGACGACATGGATGACCCAGGTCGCCGCCATGTCCCCGGCGGCGCTCGCTGCAGCCTGACCCGTCGGCAGGGAGCCGATGCGTGCCCGCAACTCGCGCCTCCCGGCCAACTGCGCCGCACCGCCGGCGCGCAGGATCGCTCCGTCGACACCCCCGCCGCCGAGCAGGCCGCCGTTGGCTGCGTTGACCACGGCGTCGACGTCCTGGGTGACGATGTCGCCGCGGACGATGGTCAGCTGCACGCCGCCAGCTTGCCCGCTCCGCCCCGTGACGACGCGCCGGATACGCCGGAGCGACGATTCACCTGTGCTTCACTGGGGCTCGATGCCGAGCAAGCGGTCGTCGCTGGAGACGCTGGAGGCGTTCGCGCTCGACCTGCCCGGCGCGTTCAGCGACATGCCGTGGGAGGGCGACGTCGTCGCCAAGGTCGGCAAGAAGATCTTCGTGTTCTTTGGCTCCGGGACCGGTGCCGCCTCGGCCATCTCCGTCAAGTTGCCCGAGTCGGCGGCCCATGCGCTGAGCGTCCCCGGTGCCGTGCCGACGTCGTACGGCCTCGGGCGTCACGGCTGGGTCACGGTGCCGGTCGGGGCGTCCGGCGCACCAGCCGATCTCGGCGAGCTGCTCGTGGAGTGGATCGAGGAGAGCTACCGCACGATCGCCCCGAAGCGCCTCGTCGCCGAACTCGACGCCCGCCTGGGCTGATCCGAGTGTTGGCGACGGGGCATCCCCGCCGCCAACACTCGGTCAGCCGCCAACACCCGGATCAGCCATCCGTGGGGGGCGTCCTACCGTGGGTGATCCTGATCGTCGACGTGGCGACCGTCGTACCTGGCACGCCGGCGGCGGTCTCACCGGTCATCGCTGTGGTCGGCGCCAGCTGCGGCCCACGTGGTGTCGTCGTCGCCAGCCAGGTCGCGGCGGCCGACGCGGCTGGCGTGGGCGGCGTGGCCGAGGATGTTGCGGGCCATCGACGACACCTGCTCGGTGCTGCGCGCGGCGTAGACGTCGGCGCGCACCTCGTGGGCTTCCGCCGAGCTCGGTGCGAAGAGCACGGCGAACTCGACGAGATGGCAGGCCAAACGATGGTTCCCGGCGGAGGTGAGCTCACCGGCCCGTGCGAGCACGGCCTCCAAGCCCCCGGCCAGCGTCACCCACTCGGCCGCCTGCTCGGCACGCGGCGCCGGCAGTAGCTGATCGGGCTCGCCGTCGTACCAGCCGCCGTACCGGCGCCACACGTTGCGCACCAGGAATTGCGGATGGTCGTACACGGGCCGCAGGTACGGCAGCTCACGGAGGTGGGCGGGGATCTCCACGGTGTGCAGGATCCGCTCCAGCGGCACGCCGCGGTTCATCAGCTCCAGCGTCTGCGACTCGATCGCGTCCAGCACGTCGGCCGTGTCGGTCAGCGCCTGGCGGACGCGGTCGGCGCCGAAGATCGGCAGGCCGTGACCGCAGAGCATGATCTCGGCGCCACAGGCGGCCATGTCGCGCAGGGCCGCAGCCCAGTCGCCGGCGAAGCGTTGCACCTTCTGCGGGTTGCCGGCGTTGGGCACGGCCCAGATGAACAGGTCGCCGGGGTGCAACACCTTCAGTTCGGGCACCCACGTCCACGTGGCGTCGTCGGTCTCCCCACGGGCGTGGCGCAGCTCGAACGTCGACCCGCCGTGCACGAAGGAGTGGTGGCCGGTGTAGGTGACATCCGGGTAGCGGTACGTCTCGGGCCAGCGGAAGTCGTCGACGGGCAGTGCGAACTGGCGCTGGTTGATCGCCGTGTTCCAGCCGAGCGTGTGCTCGTACCGCCGGAAGTTGGCCGGCAGGTCCTCGTGGGAGTAGACGACGGGCTGTGGCCAGCCGTGCTCGGTGGCCTCGGACTCGAAGCGGCGGGTGCCGAAGACGTGGTCGACGTGATGGTGGCTGTAGACGGCGGCGCGCAGTGGTGCATCTGGTCGCCACGCGCGCACGGAGTCGTAGACGTGGTCGCTGTCGTAGGTGCCGCCGGTGTCGA
>JALZMG010000086.1 GCA_030858325.1 Actinomycetota bacterium
GACGGGCTCGGCGACGAGCTGGACGGCGGCCAGGCCCTCGGCGGGGGGCGGCTGCGTCGGCTCCAGCGCGCCGCCGCCGATGTCGACGGCCTGCGGTGACGGGGCAGTGATCCCGACCGGTTCGGCGACGGCCCCGACGCCGGCTGCCGGGCCGGTCCCCGTGCTGTCTTCGTCGTCGCCACCGCAACTGGCCAGCGTCACCGCCAGGATTCCGGCGACGCCCACCATGGCCCATCTGTCGCGCCCGCTCATTCGGCGCAGAACCATACCGGTCAAGGGGCGCGCGCACCGTCATGGTCACCGTGTGCGCCGACGCAGGCCCGACCCCCATGTCCGGGCACGGGCGTGCGCGTGGTAGTGCGCCGGGATCGTGCGCAGCCGGTCGTCGATCAGGTAGTCGGCGGAGAAGTGTTCGGCCATCACCGCGTCGAGCCGTTCGTGCAGGCGGGCCGCGACCTCCGGTGGCGGCGCTGGGTCGTGGACCTTCCAGACGACCATCGGCACAGTGCACGACTCGCACTCGGCGATCCAGCACTCCTCGTCCTCGTGGAACCACTCCGTGAAACGCGCCGCGGCGCACAGCTCGCAGGCCGCCTCCGTGGCCGTCATCCCCCGGCGCCGCCGTGGTGGCCGTCGTCGTCACGGATGTCGTCGATCGCCGCCCGCACCTCGGCCACGTACGCGCCGACGGCCTCCGGGCCGCCCTCCATCAGCCGGCGGACGACGGAGGCACCTTGCACGACCCCGTCGGCGACGGCGCACGCCTGGCGCGCCTGGGCCGCATCGGACACGCCGACGCCAACCAGCACGGGGCGGTCGGTGATCGCCTTGAGCCGGCCGGCGAGCGCGGTGGCGCTGGCCGCGAGCGTCGCCCGTTCTCCGGTCACGCCGAGCAGTCCGACGGCGTACACGAAGCCGCGTGACCGGGCGACGACGAGCGGCAGTCGGTCGTCGGGGGCCGTCGGCGCGGCCAACATGACCGTCTCGATGCCGGCGTGGTCGGCCGCCGCGCACCACGGTCCGGCCTCCTCCAGCGGGAGGTCGGGCAGGATGCAGCCCTCGACGCGCGCGCTGACCAGGCGGCCGGCGAAGCGGCGGTGCCCGTCGTGATGGACCAGGTTGTAGTACGTCATCACGACGAGCGGGATCTCGACGTCCATCGCGGCGACCGCGTCGAGCACGGAAAGGGGCGTGGCGCCGGCATCGAGCGCAGCCTGTGACGCCTGCTGGATGACCGGGCCGTCCATCACGGGGTCGGAGAAGGGGATGCCGATCTCCAACCCGTCGGCACCGGCGATCACGGCCGCCCACACGGCGTCCTCCCAGCCCGGGTAGCCGCCCGTGATGTACGGCACGAGCAGCTTGCGGCCGGCGTCGCGGACCTCACGGAACCGCGCTTCCATCTCCGCCATGTCAGGTTCCGAGCAGTTGCATCGCCTGGTCGACGTCTTTGTCACCGCGGCCGGACAGGCTGACGAGCACCGTCTGGCCGGCCAGGGCCGGTGCCTCGCGCACGACCCAGGCCAGCGCGTGCGCCGACTCGAACGCGGCGAGGATGCCCTCGGTTGACGCAAGTCGCCGGAACGCGTCGAGCACCTCGTCGTCGGCGACCGGCGGGTACTCGGCCCGCCCGATCGAGGCGAGGTACGAGTGCTCTGGTCCGACGCCGGGGTAGTCCAGCCCGGCCGACACCGAGTGCGCCTCCTCCACCTGCCCGTGCTCGTCCTGCATCAGATAACTGCGCATGCCGTGCACGACGCCGGGAACGCCGCGGCCGACGGCCGCCCCACCGGACGGCTCGGCGCCGACGAGCCGTGCTGCGGTGTCGACGAATCCGGAGAAGATGCCGGCCGCGTTGGAGCCGCCGCCGACACAGGCGACGACGACGTCGGGGTCACCGCCGGTGAGGGCGCGACACTGGTGCCGGGCCTCGTCGCCGATCACACGATGGAACTCGCGCACCATCCACGGGTACGGGTGCGGGCCCATCACCGAGCCGAGGCAGTAGTGGGTGTCGCCGACGGTCGCCACCCAGTCGCGCATCGCCTCGTTGACGGCGTCCTTGAGCGTCCGGCTGCCACTGTGCACGGACTCCACCTCGGCCCCGAGCAGGCGCATGCGGAAGACATTGAGCGCCTGGCGCTCGACGTCGACGGCCCCCATGTACACCTTGCAGGACATGCCCATCAGCGCCGCCGCCGTGGCCGCGGCCACGCCGTGCTGGCCAGCGCCGGTCTCGGCGACGAGGCGCGTCTTGCCCATCCGCTGCGCCAGCAGGGCTTGGCCGAGGACGTTGTTGATCTTGTGCGACCCAGTGTGGTTGAGGTCCTCCCGCTTGAGCAGCAGACGGACGCCGAGTTGCCGCCCCAGATTGTGACACTCGGTGAGGATCGACGGCCGACCGGCGTAATCCCGGAGGATGGCGTCCAGGTCTGTGCGGAAGGACGTGTCGGCCCAGGCTGCACGGAACGCGGCCTCGAGCTCCTGGCACGCAGGGACAAGCGTCTCGGGGACGAACCGGCCGCCGAACTCGCCGAAGCGACCCGCCGCCGACGGCTCCCCCATCAGCGTCGTCGTGTCCGACGCGGTCACTCGTCGGACCAGTCGTACGGCAGGTCGTCGTCCGGGAGATACGGCACAGGCGCGGCGTCGCGCGCCCGCTCGATGAACCGCTTCACCTTCAGCGGGTCCTTCTTCCCTGGCGCCCGTTCGACGCCGGATGCCACGTCGACCCCCCACGGCTCGACGGCCTTGACGGCTTGGGCCACGTTGTCCGGGTCGAGGCCACCGGCGAGGATCAGGCGCATCCCCTCTGGCACCTCCCCGGCCAGGCTCCAGTCGAACAGCTGCCCCGAACC
>JALZMG010000117.1 GCA_030858325.1 Actinomycetota bacterium
GTGCGGCCGCTCGCCGCATCGCCGCCGGCGACCTGTCGGCCCGACTCCCGGAACCCCCACCCGCTGATCGTGACGAGCTGGCCGAGTTGACCCGCTCGATCAATGCCATGGCCGCCGGCCTCCAGCGCTCCAGGGTGCTCGAGCAGCAGTTCCTGCTGTCCGTCAGCCACGACCTGCGCACACCACTGACGTCGATCCGCGGCTACGCGGAGGCGATCGCCGACGGCGCCACCGAGGACACTCGGCAGGCCGCGGCCGTGATCGCCGAGCAATCGGCGCGCTTGGCGCGCCTCGTCGACGACCTGCTCGCCCTCGCCCGCCTGGACGGTCGCGACTTCTCGCTGCACGTCATCGACCACGACGTGCGCGTGCCGGTCGGCGAGTCGGTCGACGCGTTCGGACCGGCGGCACGGCAAGCAGGACTCGAGGTCGCCCTGGCGACTGGACCGGTACCGGTGATGGTCACCGCCGATCCGGTGCGCGTGGCCCAGATCCTCGGCAACCTCCTCGAGAACGCAGCCAAGTACGCCGGGGGGCGCATCGCCGTGACGGTCGGCACGGACGGGCCGCACGCCGTGCTCGCCGTCGACGACGACGGTCCGGGGATCAGTCCCGACGACCTCTCGCACGTCTTCGAGCGGTTGTATGTCGCCAGGCACAGACCTGTGCGCGCGGAGGTCGGGTCCGGGCTCGGCCTGTCGATCGTCAGCCAACTCGCCGCGGCGATGGGCGGGTCGGCGACGGCCGGGTCGTCGCCGGGCGGTGGAGCGCGCATCGAAGTCCGGCTCCGGCGCGCAACATCCGACGCAGTCGCCACCGTCGTCGCGCCGAACGCCACCGCCGGCTCCTGACGCACCGAACACCGAAGTTTCTTCATACTTCGGTGCTTCCATCGACGCCGTGAGCACCGACGAGACGCGCCGAGACGTCGCCCACCTGCTGCGCAGGGCCGGATTCGGCGCCCGTGCCGACGACGTGGAGGCGCTGGTCGCGCTGGGGTACGAGGGGGCAGTGGACGCTGTCTGTGACCTGGCGACTCCGGATGCGGCTGCCGAGGCCGTCGTCCCTCCGGTGTTCGACACGGCCGGCTACCTCGCCGCCAGGAACGGCGACGCCAACGCCAAACGGGCGGCGCGCGAGCAGGCCCGCAATGAGCGCCTCGAGCTGATCATGTGGTGGTTGCAGCGGATGGTGGTGGGCGAGCGCCCGCTGCGGGAGAAGCTGACGCTGCTCTGGCACGACCACTTCGCGACGAGCCTGCAGAAGGTGAAGTTGGCCGAGCTCATGGCGGTGCAGCGTCAGACCATGTACGAGCTCGGCGCCGGTGGCTTCGAGGCGCTGGCCGCGGCGATCGTGCGTGATCCGGCAATGCTGATCTGGCTCGACGGTCGCGAGAACACCGCCGGTGCACCGAATGAGAACTTCGCCCGCGAGTTCTTCGAGCTGTTCACGCTCGGTCACCGTGGCGGCAACGGGGCGCACGGCGATCAGCCGTACACCGAGCAGGACGTGGCGGATGCGGCACGCGCGTTCACCGGCTGGCAATTGCGGCGCGACACGATCGGGGCCGCGCTCGATGCGCGCCGCCACGACACCGGCATGAAGACCGTGCTTGGGGAGACTGGTGCGTTCGGGGCCGACGACGTCGTGGCGTTGGCCGTCGCCCACCCGGCATGCGCACCGCACGTCGTCGCCAGGCTGTGGAGCCGGTTGGCCCGCCCGGCTGGCCCGGGCGACCCCGTCGTCATCGAGCTGGCCGCACCGTTCGCCACCGATCTCGATGTGGCCGCACTCCTGCGGCGGATGTTCACCCACCCTGCGTTTCGTTCGCCCGAGGCGCGCGTCGGGCTCGTGAAGACGCCGATCGAATTCCTCGTCGGCGCGGCGCGGTCACTGCGTGTGCCGATCGCCGCCCGCCACGTCAGGGCGCTGGTCGCGCTGGGCCAGGTGCCGTTCGCGCCGCCGGACGTCGCCGGCTGGCCGAGTAACGAGGGCTGGCTGTCGACGTCGTCGGCGTTGACGCGGATGCAGCTCGCCGTGGACATGGCGGCCGTGGCCGATGTCGAGTCGATCATCGCGGCCCCGCCGAAAGGCCGCCCGTCGGCCGTCGGCAGGTTGCTCGGCGTCGACCGCTGGGGTGGGGCGACGCGCGTCGCGCTGGCCAGCAC
>JALZMG010000147.1 GCA_030858325.1 Actinomycetota bacterium
TCTCGCTCGACCCGCTGTCGCTGGACTCGCCGATCGGCGAGGAGGACGAGTCCAACCTGGCCGACTTCATCGAGGACGCCAGTGCCGACGGGCCGGCCGACGTGGCGACGCGGGTGATGCTCAGCCAGGCCGTCGGCGACGTGCTCAACGAGCTGTCCGAGCGGGAACAGGAGATCGTCCGGCTGCGCTTCGGGCTCGACGGCGGTCAAGCCAAGACCCTGGAGGAAGTGGGTAAGGAGTTCGGCGTCACGCGCGAGCGGATCCGCCAGATCGAGGCGAAGACGCTGGCCAAGTTGCGCCACCCCCAGCGCAGCCAGCGCCTGCGCGAGTTCCTGGAGACCGAGTAGCCGTTCGGGTGTGGCACCCCCTCGTCACACTTGTGACCATGGGGTACGGCGGCAAGGTTGCCGAGCAGCTTCGAGCGAGGGAGCTGCGCGCCGAGGCGTGGACGTTGCAGGACATCGCCACCGAGCTCGGAGTGTCGAAGTCATCTGTCTCGCTGTGGGTCAGAGATGTGGATTTCGTGCCCAGACCGAGAAACCGTGGCCACCGTTCCATGGCACCGCACCCGCTGCACATCCGGAAGCTCGCCGAGCTCCAGCGGTGCCACGACGATGGAGCCGCCGTCGTTGGGAACCTGTCCGAGCGCGAGTTTCTCGTCCTCGGACTCGCGCTCTACGCAGGTGAGGGGGGCAAGACGGAGGGCGACGTGCGCTTCGCAAACAGTGATCCGCGGATGATCTTGACATTCCTCACGTGGTTGCGACATTTCTTCGAGATCGATGAGTCACGGCTACGGATGCGGCTCTACCTGCACAGCGACCTCGACGTCGATGCAGCCGTACGGTTCTGGTCTGAGCTGACCGCGATTCCGCCGAACCAATTCACGAAGCCGTATCGGGCGGTGGCCGACGAGACGATCCGCCGCAACCGACACGTCAATGGATGCCCGGGAGTCAGCTACGGGTGCACCTTGACCCATCGCCGTGTCATGGGCATGGTCGCGGCGCTACTCTCACCATCTGCTCTTCCGGGGTAGCTCAGTTGGCAGCAGCGACGGATTGTTAATCCGTAGGTCGTGGGTTCGAGCCCCACCCCCGGAGCCACGAGCGGGCGGGCTGTTCCGCGACGGAGGAGTCCGCTCGCCCGGTCCCCGGGGCGGTAGCTCAGTGGTCAGAGCACGGCACTCATAATGCTTCGGTCGTGGGTTCGATCCCCACCCGCCCCACGATCCCGCTCCACGACGGGCACGAGACGGCCCTTGCGGTTGCGCGCTGGCTCCGAAAGGATGCAGAGACTCAGTCCTGTCCCCGACAATGGAGGAACCTGCCCGTGCCGATGGATCTGGTGGTCGAGGTCGACAACGAACCGGGGGCGCTCGCCCGCGTCACCCGGGCGATCAGTGACGCGGGGGTGAACATCGCCGCCGCCACGTGTCTCGGGACCAACGGGCAGGCCGAACTGCACATCCTCGTGCCACACGCCGCGCCCGTGCACCACGCGCTGGCGATCACCAGCCAGGCCGTGGCCAGGGAGCGCGAGGTCGTCGTCGTCCAGGTGGACGACCAGCCGGGAATCCTCGCCGATCTCGCCCGCACCGTCGCCGACGCCGGAGTGAACCTGGACCTCGTGTACGTGGCGACGCGCAACCGGGTGGTGTTCGGATCACCGGATCTCGGCGGCTTGCGCCAAGCTCTCGGCCAGACGTCGTAGCCCCAAATCCCGGCGGCCACCCGGGCCGGCGTCAGACGACGTTGACGGTGACGTCGATGTTGCCGCGTGTGGCGTTGGAGTACGGGCACACCTGGTGGACGCGCTCGGCCAACTGTTGGGCGGTCGCGGCGTCGACGTTGGGGATGTGCACGTCGAGCTCGACCGCCAGCCCGAACCCGCCGCCCTCGACGGCGCCCAGCCCGACGGTCGCCGACACCTCCGAATCCTCGACGTCGGCGCCTGACGTCTTCGCCACCCGCTTCAGTGCCGAATGGAAGCACGCCGAGTAGCCGGCGGCGAAGAGCTGTTCCGGGTTCGTCGCCCCGCCCAGTCCGCCCAGCTCCTTGGGCACGCGCAGGTCGAGATCGAGCGTGCCGTCGTCGCTGCGGGCATGGCCGTTGCGGCCGTCCCCGGTGGCGTGGGCGACGGCGGTGTAGAGCGCATCCATCCGACGGTTCTATCGCACCCCGGCCGCTCCCGCCGACGCCGCCGGTGTCCTCGCCGGGGCCGGCGGCAGGAGGAACAGCACGGCCGACGCGGCGGCGAACACGACCATCGCGGCGACGATCGTCGTGGCGTACGACGTCCGGTCGATCAGCGCGCCGGCGATCGGCGGACCGAAGAGCCCGCCGATGCCGGCCGCCGTGTACAGCGCGCCGAGGATCGCGCCCAGGCCGACGGTGCCGAACAGCGTTGCCATCACGGCCGGGGCAAGGGCGATGAAGCCGCCGTAGCCGATCCCCATCACCGTCGCGAAGGCGACGAGCAACGGGTAGCTGGAACCGGCGACGAGCCACAGCACGAAGCTGGCCGTCAGTGTGATAAAGCTGAACTGCGTCAGCCGGGCCGGCCCGAAGCGTGCCCCGAGCGCGCCCAGCCCGAGGCGTCCGACGACGCTGGCCGCGCCGATGATGCCGACGAGCGCGGCGGCACCGGCGGGTGAGGCGCCGCGGTCCTCGGCATAGTCGGCGATGAACACGAACGGCAGGAACAGCGCCAGCGAACCGAGCACGGTCGCCGCGTACATGACGACGAAACCACGCTGGCGCACGATCCGCCCGAGTGGCACCGCTTCCTGCGTCGTGTCGATCGGCGGGCGGGACGCGGCGAGGCTGGCCACGAACAGCAGCAGCGTGCCACCGACACCGAGCACGACGTACGCCGTGCGCCACCCGTAGGCGGCGATCAGGCGCTCGGACAGGGGCACAACGACGAGCGTGCCCGTCCCGATGCCGGCCACGGCGACCCCGAGCGCGGCCGTCCTCCGCGTGACGAACCATCCGCCGACCGTCGCCACCATCGGCACGTAGGCGCAAGCCACGGCCGTGCCGACGAGTGCGCCATAGGTGACGTACCCGACCCAGATCGACTCGACCCGCGACGTCGTCAGCAGACCCACGCCCAGCGCAACCGCACCGACGACGAGCACGGGACGCGGTCCGAAGCGGTCGGCGGCGCGTCCGGCGACGATGCCGAGCACGAAGTACCAGCAGGTGGTGATGGAGAACATCAGCGCCGTTGCGCCTTTGCCGCTGCCGAGGTCCTCGGCCATCGAATCGAAGAACGCGCCGAAGCTGTAGGCGATCCCGAACACCGTGAACGTGCTGAGGAACGCCGCGCCGACGACGATCCAACCGCGACCGGAGTCGACCGCGGGTGGCGACGCCGACGTCCTCATCGCCGCCGTGGCGTGTGGATCGCCGTGTGGTGCACGCGCTGCGCCAGCGCGCCGCCAGTGAGGACGGCGACGTCCACTTCGACGAAGCGGTGACCCTTGCGCTCGGTCTCGGCGACGACGGCGCCGCGCACCTCGATCGCCTGGCCCGGCCGGACCAGGCCGGACAGCGCGACGTCGGAGGCGACGTGGATCCACGGGCCGAGCTCGACGTTCCGGGCGAGGATCGAGTTGGCGCAGCGCAGCAGCCAACCTGGGTGGACGCACGGCTCGTCGAGGTACACCGGCAGGTTTTCGCGGACGTCCGCGAGGTAGGCGCCATGGCGCTCGTCGTCGAGCATGTCCGAAAGCGAGCCGAGCGTGGTGCCCGGGGCCAAGGTCGCTGCGCTCGCCGGCGGGCGGGTGACCGGCAGCGGGGCCGGGCAGGGGAGGGGTCGGCCGTCGACGCGGGTGCGCAGCGATGCCGTGGCCGTGGCGCAGGCGGTGCCGTCAGGGGCGGTGGCGACGATGTGCACGTCCTCGTCGGACGCGCCTGCGGCGGGGCTCGCCGTGACCGTGACGCGCTGGCCGTCGTAGACGGGGTGGTCGAAGCGCACCGTGATCGAGCCATGCCGCAGCCACGCCAGGCCCCACCGCTCGACCGGAGCGTGCGTGAGGTAGGCGTAGACGTCGACGCCAGGCACGAGCCCGCCTCGGAACCCGTACGCCCTGGCCACGTCGTCGTCATGGATCTTGTTCGCCGACGCCGTTGCCGTGTTGATCGCCTCCACGACGTGCGTCCCGATCCGCGCCACCCGTACAGTCTCGACGATGCGCACCCCATCCGTCCGCCTCGGGCGAGTGCGACTCACGGATGTGGCGACACTCGCCGCCCCTCCCGCCTGATGGTCCGGCTGCCCAAGCCGGCGATTATTCGACGTCTTGCTCGACGGCGTCGAGGAACGCGTCGACGTCGCGGTCCTCGCCGCCGATGAGCCAGATGACGATGCCCTCGTCGTCGTCGTCGTTCCACGGCAGCACGCCGTCGACGGGATAGCGATCGACCGTGATGTCGTCGGAGGACTCCTCGACCGGGGCGATAACGGCCAGCTCGATCTCGGCCTCCGGCGGTTGTTCGCTGAGGATGTCGATCAACTCACGAACGTGCATGAGGCGCTCTCCTGGAGATCTTCGAAAGGGGTCGGGGGCAGCACGGCGTCACAGCTCTCCGAGGTCGCCGAGCCAGTCCTTGGCCCGCTCCAGGAGGAACAGGCTGACGTGCTTGCAGCGCTCGAGGTTGTCGGCGACGGACTCGTCGTTGTTCAGGTAGACGTCGGAGAGGTC
The DNA here is from genome assembly GCA_030858325.1 of Actinomycetota bacterium. Taxonomy (GTDB): domain Bacteria; phylum Actinomycetota; class Acidimicrobiia; order Acidimicrobiales; family Ilumatobacteraceae; genus JALZMG01. The sequence goes on from JALZMG010000147.1 coordinate 4,712, forward strand.
GACGCTCGTGCGGGCGACCATCGACAGCGATCGCTCAGGCGCGTCGGTCACGCTGGCGAACGAGTCGATCGCCGAGACCTCGACGGGCAGCTCGACGCCGCCGAC
>JALZMG010000150.1 GCA_030858325.1 Actinomycetota bacterium
CCGCGGTGCCGCGTCGATCAGGCCGATCTCGCCGACGATCTCTCCGCGGCCGAGTCGATGGGCGATCACGTCGCCACCGGTGGGAGCGCCGATGACAGCCTCGAGACGACCGGACACGATGAAGTAGACGGCGTCGGCGACGTCGCCTTGCTCGAATACCACGTCGCCCGCATCCACACGGCACCAGTGGACACCGTCGACGATCCGACGCACGAGGTCGGCGTCAGCGACGCCGAGAAGTCGGGTCGCCATCGTCGCCACCTGGCGCCGGTCGATCCGTTCCCGGGCGGCGGCCGCCACCTCGTCGGCGAGCTCTGCGTGTGCGCCGAGCCAGCGCTCGAACTCGGCGCGAGGAATGGCAACGACGTCGGCACCGGCATCGGCGCGCAACGTCGCCGTGCGCGTCCCCCCGGCGATGCTCGTCACCTCGCCGGCGAGCTGGCCGGCCTCGACGACGCCGATGTCGACGTCACCAAACGGCGTGCGCGCCGAGGCGATCAATCGCCCGGAGCGCAGGACGAACACCTCGTTGGCCTCCTCGCCCTCGAGCACCAACGCCTCGCCGGGCTGCAGCGCGATCGGGCGGGCCAACGACCCCAACTCCTCGACCACGCGCACTGCAACATCCATCTCGCCGCCTCCCCGGCTCCCTGCCGCCGCCGCGTCGTGATGACCCGGAAGCTGCACAGTACCTCTACCCGCTGACGCCCGCGAACCCCTGCGCCGAGGTTGGTTCAGTATCCGGCGTCGGCGTCGACGAGCCCGATCAACTCGTCGTCGGTGGCGAAGCGGCGGACGTTGGCCGTGATCCGCTTGGCCAGGAGCGGGATGGCCATCTCCGGCGTGTTCCCGACGTGCGGCGTGATGAGGCAGTTCGGCGCCGACCACAACGGATGGTCGTCGGGCAGCGGCTCGGGGTCGGTGACGTCGAGGCCGGCGCCTCCGATGATCCGCTCCTGGAGTGCGACGACGAGGTCGTCGGTGACGACATGGGCCCCGCGAGCCACGTTGACGAGCCAGGCATGGTCCTCCATCAGTGCCAGCTCGTCGGCGGCGATGATGCCCTCGGTCTCGGGCGTCAGGGCGAGGGCGACGACGACGAGGTCGGCACCTGGCAGCGCATCCGCGTACCGGTCGGCCTCGAGCACGTCGTCGACCCCGTCGATGTGGCTGGCCGTCCGGCGCACGACGGTCAGGTGGCAGTCCCACGGGGTCAGCATTCGCACGAGGGCCTCGGCGATGCCCCCGCCGCCGAGGATCGTCACCCGCGCCCCGAGCAGGTTCGTCCCCTGCGGCGCCTCCCACGATCGCGCCCGAGCGTACGTGCCAAACCCGCGCATCCCGCCCAAGGCCAGGGCCACCGCCATTTCGGCGACCGGTTCGGCGTAGACGCCCTTGCCGCACGTCCAGACGCGGTCGTGGTCGACGAGATGGACGAAGTTCTCGATGCCGGCGAACGGCAGCTGCACCCAGGTGACACCGGGCGCGGCGTCGAGCGCCTGGGCCAGCTTGTCCGGGCTGCGCGGCGCCGCCCAGACGATCGCTTCGGCCGCGCTCAGCGGCACGACATGGCCCCCGCCGTCGGTCACCGCCTCGGCCATCCACTCCGGCGCCCCGTACGGGGCGAGGGCGATGCGCGGCGGCTCGGGTCTCGGCATGGTCCGCCCGAGGCTAACGGCGGCCGGCGTCGCGACGGGACGAGCGCACGACGCCGATCATCAAGAGGGCCACGCTGACGACGAGGATCATGGTCGCCAGCACATTGGCCTGCGGCGGGAACTGCACGCGGAAGCTGCCGTTGATGTAGAGCGGGAACGTGCTCAGCGAACCGGCCGTGAACAGCGTGATGATGAAGTCGTCGATCGACAGCGCGAACGACAGCAGCGCGGCGGCGAGGATGCCGGGGAGGATGAGCGGGAACGTGATCTTCCAGAACGTGCGCAGCGGTGTCGCCCCGAGATCTTGCGCGGCCTGCTCGAGCGTCCAGTCGAATCCGCGCACACGGGCCCGGACGGTGAGGGCGACGAAGCTGACCTGGAACATGATGTGGGCGATGACGACGGTCGTGAACCCACGACTGACGTCCCAATCGAAATACAGCGTCGCCAGCGACGAACCGAGCACGATCTCCGGCGTCGTCAGCGGCAGCACGAGGAGCAGGTTGAAGCCGGACGCCCCACGGAACGAGTAGCGCGACAAGGCGACGGCGATCAGCGAGCCGAGCACGGTGGCGATCGCCGTCGAGATCCCAGCGATCTTCAGGCTCTGGACGAACGCGTCGGTGAGCTCGCGGTTGCGGAACGGGTCGCTCCAGTTGTCGAGCGTGAAGCGCTGCCACACGATGTTGTAGCGGCCAGCCGGTTGGTTGAACGAGAACCACACGATCCACCCGATCGGCACGAACAGGTAGACGAGCCCGATCCCCGCATAGACGTTGAGCCCCCACCGGGCAACCTGTCCCCGCACCGACGTCGGCGTACTCATCGCCACCCTCGAAGACTCACGCCAGCTCCGTCACACCGTGGGGGCAGGCACCCCCACACCCCATCGCCGTCCCGCTCGCTGGCGCTCGCCGGGCCGGCAGAAGCCGGCGCTCGAAGACTCACGCCAGCTCCTCTGTCCCCATGAACTTCGTGTAGGCGAAGACGGCGACGGTGATCACAGCCATGAGGACGAACGACATGGCCGCCGCCAGCGGGTAGTTGTTCTGGCGCAGGAACTGGTCCTGGATCGAGTTGCCGATCATCGTCGTGTTCGGGTTGCCCAGATACTGGGCGTTGATGAAGTCGCCGGCGGCGGGGATGAACGTCAGCAACGTGCCGGCGAACACCCCGGGCAGCGACAGCGGCAGGACGACCCGCCGGAACGCCGACGGCGCCGGCGAGTAGAGGTCCTTGGCGGCGTCGACGAGCGCCGGTTCGATCTTCTCCAGACTGACGTAGATCGGCAGGATCATGAACGGGAGGAAGTTGTACGTGAGCCCGCCGATCACCGCCGCCGGCGTGTTGAGCAGGCGCCCGTTGTCCATGACCTGCAACGCCTCCAGCAGTCCCGTCAGGCGCAGCTGCTCCAGCGTGGCGACGATCGGGCCGCTGTCGGCGAGCAGGCTCGACCAGGCAATCGTACGGATCAGGTACGACGTGAAGAACGGCACGACGACGAGGCCGAGCAGGAGGTTGCGCCAGCGGCCCCCGCGGAACGCGATCACGTAGGCGAGCGGGTAGCCGATGACGATGCACAGCACCGTCGCCAACGCGGCGTACGTGAACCCACGCGTGAACTGCGGGCCGAAGTCGCGGAACGCGTCGGTGTAGTTGCTGAAGTTCCAGTCGAACACGGCGACCGGGTCGAACCGGCTGGCCTTGGTCGACAGCGACTCGCGCAGCAGCGTGAACAGCGGCGCCAGATAGAACAGGGCGAGCCACAAGATGCCTGGCTGGAGGAGGCCGTACGGCGCCAGCCGGCGCCTGGTCTCCGGTCCGGCCGTGATGGCCACGACGACGAGCGCAACGACGACGGCGAACAGCAGGGCGACGGCGACCGCCGCCAGCGGCCCGCTGACGAGCCGCATGCCGATGGCGGCGAGCAGTGCCCCCGCCGCCAGCAGGCCGACGAGCCCGACGAGGTCGGTGCGCCGCGTCGTCGCGCCGGCCGCCTCGACGTCGGGGTCTGCGACGACCGTGCTCATGGGCCGGCGGTGGCCTCAGGCGCCGATGATCTCGGAGAAGGCAGCGTCGAACTCGGCCTCGACGTCCTCGGCGAGGTTGGCGAACGCCCTGAGCCGCCCGAGCGTCTCGTCGTCGGGGAACAGCAGCGTGCTCTCGGCCAACGCCGCGTCGAGCTTGGCGACCTCCTCCTGCACGCCTGCGACCGGCGACACAAACTGCACCCAGGCCGTGATCTGGGCGGCCTGGACGGGGTCGTAGACGAAGTTCATCCACTGCGCCACGGCGGCGGCGTTGGCGCCTCCCTTCGGCATCACCATCGTGTCGGCCCAGTTCATCCCGCCCTCTTCGGGGATGATGAACCGCACCGCCGGATTGTCGATTGCCAACTGGACGACGTCGCCGGACCAGCCGACGCAGGCGGCAAAGTTCCCCGTCGACAAGTCGTCGAGGTAGTCGTTGCCCGTGAACGCGCGGATCTGACCGTCGGCCTTGGCCGCGGCAAGTTTCTCGAACGCTTCCGCCGCCTCGTCGAAGCTGGACAGCGAACTCGGGTCGACGCCGAGCCCGAGCAGGATCAGCCCGACCGTGTCGCGCATCTCTGTGAGCATCCCGATCTTGCCGTTGAACTCCGGGTCGAACAGGTCCTCGACACTCGTCAGCTCACGCCCCGTGGCGTCGAGGTTGTAGGCGATCCCGGTGATACCCGTCTGCCACGGCAACGAGTACTCGCCGGTCGGGTCCCACGACGGCTGCTGCAGATCGCTGCGCAGGTTCGCCGTGTTCGGCACCTGGTCGAGCGGCAGCTTGTCGACCCAGCCGAGCGAGATCAGGCGGCCGGCGAGCCACGACGTGGGGGCGATGATGTCCGGCTCGATCGTCTCGCCCGTGCCCAGCTGCGGTTGGATCAGCGCGAAGTACTCGTTGTTGTCGTTGAACGCATCGGTGTAGCGCATGGCGATGCCGGTCGCCTCGGTGAAGCGATCCACGGTGCCGACGACGCCGTCCTCGGTCGGGTCGATGTACTCCGGCCAGTTCTCGAAGAACAGCTCGCCGCCTCCTCCACCGGGCGCGGACGCACCCGAGGTCCCGCCAGACGTCGCCGGCGCGCCGCCGGCGGTCGTGCCGGACGCCTCGTCGTCGTCACCCCCGCAGGCGGCGAGGATCGCCGGCAGGGACAGGCCGGCGGCGCCGAACGCGCCGGTGCGCCGGATGAACTGGCGCCGGTTGAACGGCCCCCTTGGTCGTCTCGGAGGTGTCATCTGAGGGTTCCTTTCGTTGGTTCACGCTGAGGGCTTGACGCAGGATTGCTTGCGCGCGTTTCGGCGAGTCGGGGGCGTTCGTCGCAAGGACGAGACCGCAGCAAGACTCGAAAGAGGCGGAGCGTCTTGTGAGGATCGAGGACGCCGGGAGGGACGCCATCCGGCCGTCGAAACGTCCAAGCAATCCTGCGGTGGGCCCTGACAATGTGGAGGTATCACAGACCCGCCTCGATCTGATCGACGTCGGTGGTGTTGGCGCCAGGATGGGCGGGCCAGCCCCTGAGCACGTACGCCGCGCCCGACCGCCACCCGACGTGCAGCGTCGCGCCCGGTCGCACGAACGGGACG
>JALZMG010000159.1 GCA_030858325.1 Actinomycetota bacterium
ACGCAGGAGCTGGCGCTGCGGCTGTGGCTCGAACCCGGGCCGCCGCGCGCCAACGGCGTGCGCTGGCGCTCCTACTGGCGGCCGGAGTGGGAGGTCGTGACGATCTGGTCCGACGGGCTGCGCCCGCCGTGGTTCCCCCTGGCCGAGGTGGTTGCCGTGTCCGAGCTGGCGGCGACGTCGGCGCCCGTCGTCGTGGCGGTTGACGTCTTGCCACGCCGGCTGATCACAGAGACGTGACGGGCCTCGGCCCTCGCCGCTACCGTCTGTGCGACCCATGGCGACCGAGTTCGCGCCGATCACCCTGCGGGAGCTGAGCGAGATCGATGTGGGTCGGCTGCGCGGCGTCGGTGAGCGCAAGCGGGCCGCACTGGCATCGGTCGGCATCGACACGGTGCTCGATCTGTTGACGACGTACCCGCGGCGCTGGGTCGACCGTACGAACGAGGCTCGCGTCGCCGACCTGACCGCCGGTCAGGAGGCGCTCGTCCTCGTGTCCGTGCGTTCGGTGAGCAAGCGGGTCGGGCGCAACCGCAGGACGATCGTCGAGGCGATCGTCGGCGACGGCACCGGTCGTCTGCACGTCGTGTTCTTCAACCAACCGTGGCGGGAACGACAGCTGACGCCGGAGCTGAACGTCGCCTTGTTCGGCAAAGTCGACACGTACCGCGGCGGGCTGCAGATGACGAACCCGATCGTCGACCTGATCGGCGACCGCACAGGGCGCATCGTGCCGATCTACCCGCAGAGCGAGAAGGCGCAGCTGTCCACGTGGGAGCTGGCCGGCTGGATCGAGAACGCGCTCGAGCGATCCCGCCAGCGCGGCCTCGCCGATCCGGTCCCCGTGGGCGTGCGGCGGCGGTTGGGGCTCGTCGAGCGCGACGACGCGCTGACGACCATCCATCTGCCGGACTCGATCAGCGACAAGGAACGGGCGCGGCGGCGGCTCGCCTTCGACGAGCTGCTGCGCGTCCAGCTGGCACTCGTCGTGCGCAAGCGGGCGATGGAGCGGGAGTCGGTCGGCGTACGCCACCGCGTCGACGGCGAGCTGGTGCGCCGCTTCCATGCCGCCCTGCCGTTTCCCTTGACCGGCGCGCAGCACCGCACGATCGCCGAGATCGACGCCGACCTGGCGGCGCCCCACCCGATGCACCGGCTGCTGCAGGGCGACGTCGGCTCGGGCAAGACGGTCGTCGCCGTGACCGCGCTGCTGGCCGCTGTCCAGGGCGGATACCAGGGCGCACTGATGGCGCCGACCGAGGTGCTCGCCGAGCAGCACTTCGCCGGCGTCACCCAGCTGCTGGCCGGTCTGGAGGTGCCGACGGACGGGTCGAGCTTGTTCCCCGAACGGCCGCTGCGCGTCGAGCTCCTGACGAACCGCGTCACCGGCGGCGATCGCAAGCGCGTGCTGGGCGAACTCGCCGGCGGCGGCGTGGACGTACTGATCGGGACGCACGCGTTGATCCAGGAGGGCGTCGAGTTCCGTCACCTCGGCGTCGTGGTCGTCGACGAGCAGCATCGCTTCGGCGTCGAGCAGCGGGCGGCCCTGCGCGACAAGGCCGGCGAGACGGTGCCGGACGTGCTGGTGATGACGGCGACGCCCATCCCGCGCACCGCGGCGATGACCGTGTACGGCGACCTCGACGTGAGCGTGCTCGACGAGCTGCCGCCCGGACGGACGCCGATCCGCACGCGCTGGGCGGAGGGTCCGCTGCTCGAGGCCGAGGCATGGGCGGCGGCGCGCGCCGAGGTCGCCGCCGGTCGCCAGGCGTACGTCGTGTGTCCGCTGATCAGCCCTAGCGAGACGCGCAGCGACACGGCGAGCGAGAAGTTGGAGGTCGCCTCGGCCGAGGAGACGTACCGCCGCCTCGCCGCCGACGAGCTGGCGGGGCTGCGCCTTGGGTTGCTGCACGGGCGGCTGACCCCGAAGGAGAAGGAGGCGACGATGGGCCGGTTCCGCACGGGGCAGCTCGACGTCCTCGTCGCCACGACGGTGATCGAGGTCGGCGTGGACGTGGCGAACGCAACCGTGATGGTCATCCTCGACGCCGACCGGTTCGGGATCGCCCAGCTGCACCAGCTGCGAGGGCGCGTCGGGCGCGGCGGTCATGAGTCGCAGTGCTGGCTGGTCACGGCGCAGCGCGTCGACGACGCGCCGAACCCCCGCCTCGAAGCGCTCGTCGCCTCGACCGACGGGTTCGCGTTGGCCGAGATCGACCTCGACCTGCGCGGCGAGGGCACGCTGATGAGCACAGCCCAGAAGGGACGCAGCGATCTGCGGTTGGCGTCGCTGCGGCGTGATCGTGAACTGGTGCGCCTCGCCCGCGACGCAGCGTTCGAGATCGTCGACGCCGACCCGCTGCTTGACGCCAACCCCGGCCTGCGCGACGAGCTGCATCTGCTGCTGACCGACGAGGACACCGAGTTCCTGACGCGCTCCTGATCGGGTGAGGAGGGCGGCCTCAGATGGGGCGATCGCCCTCCTCGACGGCGTCGTCGTCGAGGACGAGGTCCCAGCGGTCGAGGCAGTCTTCGCAGCGGTACGTCACGATGTCGCCCGGCTGCCAGCGCTGCGCACCGGCGTCTTCGGGGTCGACGTCCGGTGTCACGAGCAGGTGCGCCCGGCCGCCGCAATCGATGCACGTGATCACCGCATCTGGTTCGAGCACAGCTCCAGTGTGCCCCGGGACCGGCTCCTGGTGAACGTCGACGCCACAATCCGTACCGCAACCTCGTGAGAATCCGGTACGCCGTAGCCTCGCTCCAATGCGCGTCGTGGCCGGAGAACTGCGTGGGCGCAGGCTCGCCGCGCCGGTCGGCGGGTCGACGCGACCGACGACCGACAAGGCCCGCGAAGCGGTCTTCAACGCCCTCGCCAGCCTCGACGTGATCGTCGACGCCCGTATCGCCGACCTTTACGCCGGTAGCGGTGCGCTCGGGATCGAGGCCTTGTCACGGGGTGCCGCGCACTGCACGTTCGTCGAGCGCGATCGTCACGCGCTGGCGGTGATCGAGGAGAACGTCGCCACGCTCGGCCTGCGTGATCGCAGCCGCGTCCGCGCCGGCGATGCGCTGGCCGTCGCCGCCTCGCTCGGGGACATCGACGTCGCCTTCGCCGATCCGCCGTACGACTTCGTGGCCTGGCCGCGCCTGCTCGACGTCGTGCGGGCCGACCTCGTCGTCACCGAGGCGCCCGCGGCGGTCGCCGCCGAGCCCGGGTGGGAGCAGGGTCGCGTCAAGCGCTACGGCCGGACGTGGGTGACGTTCCTCCACCGCCTTGCGCCCAGCTGACTACGGTTTCGGCACCCATGGCCACCGTGCTCAACCCCGGCAGCTTCGACCCGCTGCATCTCGGTCATCTCGACGTCATCGAGCAGGCCGTCGAGCTGTTCGGCGACGTCGTCGTGGTGGTCATGCACAACCACGATAAGAACGATGGGCTGTTCAGCGTCGATGAGCGTGTCGAGCTGATCCGGGCCAGCGCAGACGAGGCCGGCCTCGGCGCACACGTCGAGGTGCGCGCCCATGGGGGGCTGGCGATCCAGGCCGCCGCGGAGGCAGGCGCCGACTTCATCGTCAAGGGCCTGCGCAACGCCGCCGACTTCGAGCTCGAGCAACAGATGGCGCTGACGAACCACGCGTCGAGCGGCATGCGCACCGTCTACCTGCCGTGTCGCGCCGACCGCCATCACATCAGCAGCCGCTTCGTACGAGAGATCGCCCGATACGGTGGAGCGGTCGCCCACATGGTCCCCGCTCCCGTGGCCGACGCGCTGACCCGAGTCTTCGCTGCCGAGGCGGCGTCGCCGAACAGATCGAGCCCCCAGGCATGACCTACGACGATCACTACGACGACGACTCCTACGACGAGATCGACGACGAGTACCCCGAGCCGGGCCAGGGCTACGTCGGCGACGCCGAGACGTTGCTGCGCCGCTCGATCGACATCATCTCGACGGCGCCGACGATGCCGCTGTCGTCGTCGCCGCGCATCGACCGCGACGAGATCATCGACCTGCTCGAAGAGGCCTTGCAGCGGTTGCCAGACGAGTTGCGGCAGGCCCGCTGGATGCTCAAGGAGCGCCAGGAGTTCGTGGCCAAGACACGGCGCGAGGCCGACGAACTGCTGGAGGCGGCCAGGTTGCGCGCCGAGCGGATGGTGCAGCGCACGGAGGTCGTGCGCG
>JALZMG010000160.1 GCA_030858325.1 Actinomycetota bacterium
GTGCTGGAGCGGCGCGATCTGGGCATCCACCTGCTCGTCCACCCGATGCTCGGCGTCGAGCGCGACCAGCAGCACGGGCTCACCGATGTGGCGTCGGCGGGGGGGCGCGTCGAGGCATGGACGCAGATCGAGATCGACCGCACCGACGACGACACGGCCAATGAGGTCGAGGCCGAGGTGGCGGCGGCGATCGACGACGTCCGTCGCGTCGTCGGTGACTTCCCGGCGATGCGTTCACGGATGCTCGAGCTGGCCGCCGTCGACCCGTTGTTGGCGTGGCTGGCGGACGGACAGTTCGTCTTCCTCGGCTCGGGCATCTACGACCGGGGCCCGGACGGCACCGTCCACCTGCGCGAAGGGAGCGCGCTCGGCCTGTCGGTCGACAACCCGCGGGCGGCCGCACCGCGGACGATGGTCGGTTCGGGACCGGTCGTCATGGCCCGTACGGACGACGCAGCCAGAGTCTTCCGCCCCGATCGCCAGACCGTCGTCGCCGTGCGCCCCGACGGCGAGTCGGCCGCGGTCGAGACGAGATTCGTCGGGCTGTTGTCGACCAGCGCGTACCGGGCGAGCGTGCTCGACATCCCCGGCCTCGGCGACGACGTGCGCGAGCGGCTGGAGCTGGCCGAGGAGCGGATGCACTCGCACGTCGGGCGGGCCACGCGTAACGCGCTGGAGGGGCTGCCTCGCGACATGGTGCTGGAACTCGGGGCGGAGCGCCTGGCGCAGCTGGTGACCGAGATCGTCGGACTGCAGGAACGCCAGCTCGTGCGCGTGATCGTCGTGCCGGAGCGCGTCGGGCAGTGGGCGACGGTGCTCGTTTATCTCCCGCGCTCCAGGTTCACCGCCGATCTGCCCGAGCGCGTGGCCGAGGCCGTCGCCCACGCGTTCCAGGCCGATCAGCAGTCGTGCGAGTCGTTCCTCGGTTCGAGCACGCTGGCCCGCATCGCCGTCAGCGTGCGCCGCCAGGACGATGTCCTGATCGCCGACACGGGGGCGCTGGAGCGGGTCATCGACGAACTGTCCGTGTCGTGGTCGGACATGTTGCGCAAGGCGCTCGTCGCCCAGGCCGGCGAGGAGCGCGGACGGGACCTGTACGAACTCGTCGGCGCGCACGCCCCCGCGTCGTATCGCGCCGCCGTCCGTCCGGAGCGGGCGCTCGGCGACGTCGAGCGCGTTGCCTCCGTGCTCGACGGTGAGGCCGAGCTGACGACGGCGCTCGGTCACGACGTGGACGCACCGCCAGGGGAGTGGCGTTTCCGCGTCTACCGGCGCTCGACGCCGGCGGCGCTGTCCGAGCTGTTACCGCTGCTCGACCATCTCGGCCTGCAGGCCCTCGACGAGCAGCCGTACACGTTCCGTTCCGGCCAGGAGCGGGTGTTCCTGTACGACATCGGCGTCCGCGTGCCGGCCAACGTCGAGCTGGACGAAGGGCGGCGTACCGAGCTGCAGGCTGCGTTCCGCTCACTCGTCGCGGGCGAGCTGGAGAGCGACGGCTTCAACCGACTCGTGCTGATCGCCGGGTTGACGGCGCGTGAGGCGGCCATCCTGCGCGCGTACGGCAAGTACCTGCGCCAGATCGGCTTCGGCTTCAGCCAGCAGTACGTCGAGAACACGCTGACCGCCCATCCGCGCCTCGTCGCCGACCTGGTGGCGCTGTTCCACGCCCGCTTCGACCCGTCCGTCGGCGATCGCGACGCGCGTGTCGGGGAGCTGCGGGAGCGGTTGGCGGCCGGATTGGATGCCATTCCCAGCCTCGACGACGACCGCATCTGCCGCATCTTCCTGACATTGGTCGAAGCGACGGTGCGCACGAACTACTACCGCCACCGCCCGGCGATCGCGTTCAAGCTGGATCCGGCGGCAATCCCCGAGCTGCCCCGGCCCCGCCCACGCCACGAGATCTGGGTGTGCGGGCCGCGCGTCGAAGGCGTCCACCTGCGCGGCGGGTCGATCGCTCGCGGCGGGTTGCGCTGGAGCGACCGGCGGGAGGACTTCCGCACCGAGGTCCTCGGCCTGATGAAGGCGCAGATGGTCAAGAACGCCGTCATCGTCCCGGCGGGGGCGAAGGGCGGCTTCGTCGTCAAGCGCGTGCTGACCGAACCCGAGGCGATGCGCGCCGAGGTCGTCGAGTGTTACAAGGCGTTCGTCAGGGGGATGCTCGACCTCACCGACAACCTCGTCGCCGGGACCGACGGCAACACCGTCGTGCATCCTCTGGACACCGTGATCCACGACGCCCCGGACGCCTATCTCGTCGTCGCCGCCGACAAGGGAACGGCGACGTTCAGCGACATCGCCAACGAGATCTCCGTCGAGGCCGGCTTCTGGCTCGGCGATGCGTTCGCCAGCGGCGGCAGCACCGGGTACGACCACAAGGCGATGGGGATCACTGCCCGGGGCGCCTGGGAGAGCGTGCGCCGCCACGCCAGCGTGCTCGGCAAGAACGCAGACACCGATGCGCTGACGGCCGTCGGCGTCGGCGACATGTCCGGCGACGTGTTCGGCAACGGGATGCTGCGCTCGCCGGCGCTGCGGCTGGTCGCCGCGTTCGATCATCGGCACGTGTTCGTCGACCCGGATCCCGACGCGGCCGCTGCGTTCGGCGAACGGCAGCGGCTGTTCGCGCTCCCTCGTTCGAGCTGGGACGACTACGACCGGGCGCTGCTCTCGGCCGGCGGGGCGATCTACCCGCGCACGCAGAAGTCGATCGTGTTGAGCGCGCAGGCGCGCGCCGTGCTCGACGTGCCAGACGGTGCGTTGACACCGAACGAGCTCGTCGCCGCGATCCTGCGCGCGCCGGTCGATCTGCTCTGGAACGGCGGCATCGGTACGTACGTCAAGTCGTCCGCGGAGACGAACGCCGACGTCGGCGACCGGGCCAATGACGGCGTGCGTGTGGACGGGTCCGAGCTGCGCTGCCGGATGGTCGGCGAGGGCGGCAACCTTGGCCTGACGCAGCTCGGCCGAGTTGAGTACGCGCTGGCCGGCGGCCTCGTCTACACCGACGCCATCGACAACTCGGCCGGCGTCGACTGCAGCGACCACGAGGTGAACATCAAGATCCTCCTCGACGGCGTCGTCGACGCGGGAGAGCTGACGGGCAAGCAGCGCAACGAGCTGCTGGCGTCGATGACCGACGAGGTCGGCGAGCTGGTGCTCGACAACAACCGCGCCCAGACGTTGGCGCTGATGATCGCCCGCCGCCAGGCGCTGCCGATGGTCAACGTGCACGCGCGCTACCTCGACCTGCTGGAGACGGAGGGGTGGCTCGATCGCCAGCTCGAGTTCCTGCCGACGGACAAGCAGATCGCCGAGCGTCAGGCCAGCGGCAACGGCCTGCAGTCTCCCGAGTTCGCCGTGCTCCTGGCGTACACGAAGAACGGCAACACGGCCGAGCTGGTGCGTTCCGACCTGCCCGACGCGAACCTCCTCGAAGCTGACCTTCTGGAGTACTTCCCGGCGCGGTTGCGGGGGCGGTTCGCTGAGACGATCCTCGCTCACCCGCTACGCCGCGAGATCATCGCCACGCGCGTCACCAATCAGATGGTCAACCTGTCGGGGATCTCGTTCGATCATCGGATGACGGAGGACACCGGGGCATCGGTCGTCGACGTGGCGCGGGCGTGGATCGTCGCCCGTGACGTGTTCGAGTTCCAACACCTCTGGACGGAGATCGACGAGCTGACCGGTGTCGTGCCGTTGGAGACGCAGCTCGACTTGTTCCTCGACTGCCGCAAGATGGTCGAGCGGGGGGCGCTGTGGCTGCTCCGGCACCGCCGGCCGCCGATCGACATGGCCGTCGCCGTCGCCCAGTTCCGTCCGGGGATCGCCGCCCTGGCGTCGGCGTTGGAGCCAGCGCTCGGCGGCCGAATGCTGGCGGGCGTGCACTCCGGCGAGGCGTCACGGTTGGCCGCCGGTGTGCCAGAGGAGCTGGCCGAGCGGGCCGGCGTGTGGCCGCTGTTGCACACCGGGTTCGACCTCGTCGAGGTGGCCGGAGCGCACGGCCGCGACGTCGCCGAGGTCGCCGCCGTGCACTGGCAGATGTTCGACCGCCTCGATCTGATCTGGCTGTGGGAGGGCATCGGCCAGCTGCCGCGCTCGGACCGCTGGCAGACGCAGGCCCGCTCTGCCGTGCGCGACGACCTGCTGACCGCCCTGGCCGAGCTGACGACGGCCGTGATCGAGAGCGCCGACGGGTCCGTCGACGGGTGGCTGACGGCGAACGAGCGCTCGATCGCCAGGGCCAACTCGATGTTCACCGAGATCCGGCGCGCCGAGACCTACGACCTGACGACGCTGTCGGTCGCCCTGCGCCAGCTGCGCAACCTCGCCTTGACGACCGTCACGCGCTGAATCGGAGGGTCGGATGCGCCCGTACGGGGCCTCCAACCCTCGGATGAGCGCCAGTAGCGTCATCGAGATGTCCGTCCCGCGCTTTCGCATCGCGCCGTCGCCGACCGGGTTCTTCCACGTCGGCGGGGCACGGACGGCGCTGTACAACTGGGCGCTGGCGCGCCGGCTGGGCGGGCGGTTCGTGCTGCGCGTCGAGGACACGGACGAGGCCCGCGACCGTCCCGAGTGGACGCAGGGCATCGTCGACGCGCTGGCCTGGCTCGGCATCTCCGCCGCCGACCCGGTGTTCGAGGGCCCGTACTTCCAGAGCGCCAACGTCGACGCGCATGTCGCCGCCGCCGAGGCGCTGTTCGCCGCCGGCCGGGCCTATTACTGCGACCTGACGAGCGAGGAGATCCAGGCGCGCGCCAAGGCGTCCGGGACACCCGGCTACGACGGCTACTCGCGTGATCGCGGCCTCGGGCCGGGGCCGGGCCGGGTCCTACGCTTCCGCGTGCCCGACGGCGGTCCGACGGTGGTGCACGACGAGATCCGTGGCGAGGTGCCGTTCGAACATGACGCGCTCGAGGACTTCGTGCTGCTGCGCGGCAACGGCCGCCCGATGTTCCTCCTCGCCAACGTCGTCGACGACATCTCGATGGGTATCACCCATGTGGTGCGCGGCGAGGAGCACCTGCCGAACACGCCGAAGCAGCAGCTGCTGTGGCAGGCGCTCGGCGCCACGCCGCCGGTGTGGGCTCACGTGCCGGTGCTCGTCAACGAACAGCGCAAGAAGCTGTCCAAGCGCCGCGACAAGGTCGCCCTGGAGCAGTACCGCGAAGAGGGCTACCTCGCCGCGGCGATGGTCAACTATCTGATGACGTTGGGCTGGGCGCCACGCGGCGAGACGGAGATCGTCCCCTGGGCGCGGATCGAAGACGAGTTCAGGCTCGCCGACGTGACCCATTCGCCGGCCTACTTCGATCTCAAGAAGCTGGCTGCGTTCAACGGTGAGTGCATCCGCGCGTTGTCCGTCGAGGACTTCGTCGCCGCCTGCGAGCCGTGGCTCCCGGCGCACTACGACCGGGCGACGTTCAGCGCGATCGCCCCGGTGCTGCAGAGCCGCGTCGTCACGCTGCCGGAGGCGCCGGCGATGGTCGACTTCTTGTTCGCCGAGCCCGTCGTCGACGAGGCGTCGTGGGACAAGGCGATGCAGCCGGAGTGGGCGGCCGCCGTGCTCGACGACGTCATCGCCGCCTACGAACAGGTGACCTGGGAGCCGGGCGCGTTGAAAGAAGAATTCGACCGGATCGCCGTGGCCAAAGAGCTGAAGCCGGGCAAGGCCGGTGCGCCGTTGCGAGTGGCCGTCACGGGGCGCACCGTCGGGCCGCCGATGTACGAGTCGTTGGAGCTGCTCGGCCGGGAGGCGTCGTTGCAGCGCCTGCGCATCGCCCGTGATCGATTGGCCACCCGGACGCCGAGATGACCGCGCCCGACGCGCGGGTCGGCGACGCTACCCCCGTCGCCACCATTCGTCCGCTCTCCGTGGATCGGCGGTCGCGGCGGCGCGCCGGTCAAATCGGCCGCTCCGAGCGATCGCCGGCGCGGCGCAACGTGCGTCGTGCCGTCGGGGCGGTCGGGATGCTCCTCGCAGTCGTCGTCGGCTATTTCCTGATCACGCTGTTGCAGGTCTGGTCGACGGGCCGCAGCGACCAGGCCCGGCCCGTCGATGCCATTGTCGTGATGGGCGCGGCGCAGTACGACGGCGAGCCGTCGCCACAGCTGGCGGCGCGGCTCGATCACGTCGTCGAGCTGTGGCCGCAGGCGCTGGCTCCGATCGTCGTCGTCACGGGGGGCAACCAGCCGGGCGACCGCTTCACCGAGGCCCAGGCGTCGGCCGCCTATCTGATCGAGCGCGGCGTGGCGGCCGAGGCGATCCTGCGGGAGGACCAGGGACGCACGAGCTACGAGTCGCTGCAGGGCGTGGCCACGCTGCTGGCCGAGCGCGGCCTCGACTCCGTGCTCGTCGTCACCGACCCGTACCACTCGTTGCGGAGCCGCTTGATCGCCCAGGATGTCGGGCTGACCGCGTACGTCTCACCGACGATGACCAGCGTGGTCACGGGCGGTCGATCGTTCGGTCGCCACCTGCAGGAGGCCGCCGGCATCTCGGTCGGCCGGCTGCTCGGCTTCGACGGCCTCTGAGCAGGCACCGTGCCAGGGTGGCTCGCCCGGTCGCTCCGATACACTGCCGAACCGCTCCGTGGGGAGTGGTGTAACAGGCAACACAGCAGATTCTGGTTCTGTTATTAGGGGTTCGATTCCTCTCTCCCCAGCTCGGCGGCGCCGCAACCATCGTGGCTCGTCGCACACGTCCGGTCCACGGCTATCGTGGCCCACCGCTTGGCCCGTTCGTCTAGAGGCCTAGGACACCACCCTCTCAAGGTGGCGGCACGGGTTCGAATCCCGTACGGGCTGC
>JALZMG010000161.1 GCA_030858325.1 Actinomycetota bacterium
CCGTCGGTCCCCGGCTCGGCGACCGCTGCGGCGATCAGCGCATCGGCGTCGTCGGCCGGACCGAACGCGCCGGCAATGGCGCCGGTCTCGCGGATCAGGCGAGTCAGGCGGCGGGTGTCGATGCCGGCGATGCCGGGGATGCCGTAGCGCACGAGCATCGCTTCGAGCGGCGCCTCGGCGCGACGGTTGCTCGGCCGGCGGGCGAGGTCACGAACGACGACGCCGCGGCAGAACAGCCGGCGGGCCTCGAAGTCGGTGGCGTTCACGCCGTAGTTACCGATGTGCGGGTTCGTGAACGTGATGACCTGCCCGGCGTAGCTGGGATCGGTGAGGATCTCCTGGTAGCCGGTCAGGGCCGTGTTGAACACGACCTCGCCGGCGCCAGGAGCTTCCGCGCCGAACAGCTCACCCTCGAACACCGAGCCGTCGGCCAGCATCAACAGCCCGGCCCTCACGTTCTGTCCTTTCCGATCGTCCCGATCCGACCGATCGGGACGGACAGATCGCGTCGCGATCGGATGTTCATGCATTCCATTGTATGTTCATTCATCGCTGCGCCACGCCGTCGATGACGACCGGATTTCCGGCGAACAGAGTGTGGCGGACCCTGCCACGTAGGTCGCGTCCGATGTACGGGGTGTTGTGACCGCGGCTGGCCAGCGCGGCCGGGCGCACCTGCCACCGCTCGTGCGGGTCGAACACGCACAGGTTGGCCGGCTCTCCCGGCGCCACCGGCCGACCGTGGCGGTCGGCGACGCCGGCAATCGCCGCCGGCTTCCACGACAGTGCACCGACGACGTCGGCCAGCGGCATGTCCAGCGCGGCGAGCGCGACGCCGAGTGCCGTCTCCAGACCGACCATCCCCGGCGGGGCCTGGTCGAGCGGGCGTTCCTTGTCGTCGGCGGGATGCGGGGCGTGGTCGGTGGCGATGGCGTCGACGGTGCCGTCGGCCAGCCCGGCGGCGAGCGCGGCGATGTCCGTCGGCGTGCGCAGCGGCGGGTTGACCTTGAACAGTGGGTCGTAGCCGCGTAGCGCCTCGTCGGTCAGGCTGAGGTGGTGGGGGGCGACCTCCGCCGTCACCGCCACGCCGTCCGCCTTCGCTGCCCGCACGAGCTCGACGCTGCCCGCCGTGGAAAGGTGCAGCAGGTGGATGCGCGCGCCGGTGAGTCGCGCCAGCTCGATGTCACGGTGGACCATCAGCTCCTCGGCCAGCGCTGGCCACCCGGGCAGGCCCAGCTCGCTGCAGCAGGCCCCCTCGTGCATCACGGCGCCCTGCGTCAGGCGGGCGACCTCGCAGTGCTGGGCGAGCACCATGTCGAGGCCGAGTGAGTACTCCATCGCCCGACGCATCAGCAGAGGGTCCTGCACGCCGTTGCCGTCGTCGGTGAAGATGCGCACACCGGCGGCGACGAGTTCGGCGTACGGCGCCAGCGACTCGCCGGCCCTGCGCATCGTGATGCAACCGGCAGGGAGCACCTCGCACAGCCCGGCGGCCAGGCCTTGGCGGCGGACGAACTCGACGACACCGCGCGAGTCGTGCGCCGGGTCGGTGTTCGGCATCGCCACGACGGCGGTGTACCCGCCGCGCGCGGCTGCCCGGCTGCCCGTCTCGATCGTCTCGGCGTCCTCCCGTCCCGGCTCGCGTAGGTGTGCGTGCAGATCGACGAAACCAGGCGTGACGACGCACTCGCCGGCATCCAGCGTGCGATGGACATCGTCGTCGGCGACGTGCTCACCGACGGCGGCGATGCGGCCGTCGACGACGAGCACGTCGGCTCGCCGCTCCCCCGTCGCGTCGAGCACGCGCCCACCACGGATCAACACACTCACGAGGTCCCGTCGCCTTCCTCGCCGCCACCGCCGACGTCGCGGCCGGCACCGAGCAGCTCGAAGAGCACGGCCATGCGCACGGCCACGCCGTTGGTCACCTGCTGGGCGATGACCGCGCCCGGCAACTCGGCGGGATCGACCTGGATCTCCACGCCCCGGTTCATCGGCCCGGGATGCATGACGAGCGCGTGCTCGGGCAGGCGCCGAGCCCGCTCCGGTGTCAGGCCGAACCGCGCGCTGTACTCCCGCAGGCTGGGCACCAGCGCCTCATGCATCCGCTCCTGCTGCATCCGCAACAGGTACAGCACGTCGACCTTGTCGATGACGTCGTCGAGCGCATCGGTCGCCGGCGCCGGCGGGACCGGGGGCAGCAGCGTTGCCGGGCCGACCAGCGTGACGTCGGCGCCGAGCGCCGTGAACACCTCGACGCCGCTGCGGGCGACGCGCGAGTGGCGGATGTCGCCGACGATGGCGATGCGCAGCCCGTCCAGACCGCCGGTGCGGCCGAGCGCGGAGCGGACCGTGTATGCGTCGAGCAGTGCCTGGGTCGGGTGGGCATGCCACCCGTCGCCGCCGTTGACGACGCTCGCCGTCGTCCACCGGCTGACCTGCCACGGCACGCCGCTCGAGCCGTGGCGGATGACGAACGCGTCGACGCCCATGGCCGCCACCGTCTCGATGGTGTCGCGCAGGCTCTCGCCCTTGTTCACGCTGGACGTCCCAACGCTGAACGTCATCACGTCGGCCGACAGACGCTTGGCCGCCGTCTCGAACGACAGTCGTGTGCGCGTCGAATCCTCGAAGAACAGGTTGCACACCGTCTTGCCGCGCAGAGCCGGCACCCTGGGGTTGGCGCGCTGGTTGATCTCCACCATGTGATCGGTCAGGTCGAGCAGGCGCAGGACACCGTCGGTTCCGATCTCGGCGATCGAGCGGAGATGTTTCACGACGCCACCGGCGACGACGTGTTGGCTAAGGCGATGATCGACACGCCGGCGGCGGACGCGGTGACCTCCTCGGCGGCGCTCGTCGGCAGGTTCTTGCCGACGAAGTCCGGGCGGATCGGCAACTCGCGGTGGCCGCGGTCGACGAGCACGGCGAGCTGCACCGCCCGCGGCCGCCCGTATTCGGAGATGGCGTCCAGGGCGGCGCGCACGGTGCGTCCGGTGTACAGCACGTCGACCTTGTCGATGACGTCGTCGAGCGCATCGGTCG
>JALZMG010000176.1 GCA_030858325.1 Actinomycetota bacterium
GCCGAGGCCAACGGCATCGACATGCGCGCGCCGTGGGGCTCGCTGACGGCCAAGCAGCAGAAGGTCATCCTCCACGGCACGGCGGGCAAGATGACCGTCAAGTACAAGAACCGGTACGGCCGGGCGCGGCAGTACTCGACGGAGTACGAGGGCGTGATCCCGTGGATCAAGCGCCGCCACGAGGGTGCGGAGAGCGACTGGTCTCGTGAGCAGTTCGAGGGCTACATGCGCGAGGTGCCGTGCTCGGCGTGTGGCGGCGCCCGCCTCAAGCCGGCGACGCTCGCCGTCACCGTCAACGAGCGCAACATCGCCGAGGTGTGCGCGCTGTCGATCGGCGAATCGGCGAAGTTCCTCGCCGCGCTCGAACTGACGGAACGGGAGCGGCTGATCGCCGAGCGCGTGACGAAGGAGATCAACGCCCGCCTCGGCTTCCTGCTCGACGTCGGGCTCGACTATCTGACGCTGTCGCGCTCGGCCGGCACGCTGGCCGGCGGGGAGGCGCAAAGGATCCGCCTGGCCAGCCAGATCGGCTCCGGTCTCGTTGGCACGCTGTACGTGCTCGACGAGCCGTCGATCGGCCTCCACCAGCGCGACAATCGCCGGCTCATCGACACCCTGACCCGCCTCCGCGACCTCGGTAACACCGTCATCATCGTCGAGCACGACGAGGAGACGATCCGCGAGAGCGACTGGATCGTCGACATCGGCCCCGGCGCCGGCGAGCACGGTGGCGAAGTCGTCTACAGCGGTCCGGTCAAGGGCATCACCAAGGTCAGGGAGTCGATCACCGGGCAGTACCTGTCCGGCCGCGAGCAGATCCCGCTGCCGCTCGTGCGGCGGCCGCGCACGGGCGAGGAGCTCGTCATCCACGGCGCCCGTGAGCACAACCTGGCCAACGTCGACGTGACCATCCCGCTCGGTAACTTCGTCGCCATCACGGGCGTCTCGGGGTCCGGCAAGTCGACGCTCGTGCGCGACATCCTCCTGCCCGTCCTGATGCAGCGCATCTACAAGTCGAAGACGCCGGCCGGCAAGCACCGCCGGATCACGGGGATCGAGCAGCTGGACAAGGTCATCGACATGGACCAGTCGCCGATCGGGCGCACGCCGCGATCGAACCCGGCGACCTACACGGGCGTGTTCGACAGCATCCGCAAGCTCTTCGCGTCGACGAACGAGGCCAAGGTCCGCGGCTACCTGCCCGGGCGCTTCAGCTTCAACGTCAAGGGCGGGCGCTGCGAGGCGTGTGCCGGCGACGGCACGATCAAGATCGAGATGCACTTCCTGCCGGACGTGTACGTGCCGTGCGAGGTCTGCAAGGGCGGCCGCTACAACCGGGACACGCTGGACATCGAGTTCAAGGGCAAGAACATCGCCGATGTCTTGGACATGCCGGTCGCCGAGGCCGTCGGGTTCTTCGCCAACCAGCCCTCGATCGGGCGGTACATGACGACGCTGATGGACGTCGGGCTGGGCTATGTGCGCCTCGGCCAGCCGGCGCCGACGCTGTCCGGTGGCGAGGCCCAACGCGTCAAGCTGGCCACGGAGCTGGCCAAGCGCTCGACGGGCCACACGATCTACCTGCTCGACGAGCCGACGACCGGGCTGCACTTCGACGACGTGCGGCGCCTGTTGACCGTGCTCTCGCGGCTCGTCGACCAGGGCAACACGGTGCTCGTCATCGAACACAACCTCGACGTCATCAAGACGGCCGACTGGATCATCGATCTCGGTCCGGAGGGCGGCAGCGGCGGCGGCACGATCGTCGCCGAGGGCTCACCGGAGCACGTCGCCACCGTCGAGCACAGCCACACCGGCCGCTACCTCCGCGACCTCCTCAACCCCTAAGAGACCCGAACTGTCCTTTCCAAGCGGCCCGAACGGGCCGATCGGAAAGGACAGTTGGCGTCTTCTAGCGGCGGTTGCCACGCATGCGCTTGGAGAGGTCGTTGAGGCGGCGCTTCTCGTCGCCGGACAGCGAGTCCATGCCCCCGGCGGCGATCTTGTCCAGCAGCGCGTCGAGCGCGTCTTGATCGGCCAGCGCTTCCGGCGACACCGGCGGTTGCGGCAGCGCCGCGCCGACGCGTGTCGGCCC
>JALZMG010000253.1 GCA_030858325.1 Actinomycetota bacterium
TCGCCGATCATGCGGCCGGTGTTGCGGTGGGCGATGCGCGTGGCCAGTTCCTGCAGCGCCACGTAGACGATGCCGTCGGCCGCCGACTCCGGCTCGGGGATCTCGCCACCCGACACCTGGGCCATGCGGCTGCGCTCGAGCGCGACGGGATCGACGGCGCGCGTGACCATCAGGTAGCCGTAGATGGCCATCGAGTGACGACCTTCCTCGGCCGTCCACCTGCGGGCCCACGTGCCCCACGGTCCGTCGGCTCCGAAGACCCGCTCGATCGTGCGGAAGTAGTACGGCAGGTTGTCCTCGGTCAGCAGGTTGACGATGAGCGAGCTGCGTACGGCGTCGTCGACGGTGGCGCCGCCGAGGTCGGCGTCGGCGGCGTCCCACGCCGTGCCGGCGACCGCATCACGGCCGCGCCCGTACGGCACGTACTCGTGCGGGAACCACTCCTTCGTCGTCTCCAAGTGGCGGTTGAGTAGGCGCTCGACTTCCGGTTCGAGCTCGTGGAGCAGCGCGGCGTTGTCCATGGAGAACCAGCCTACCGACCAGTAGGTAGCCGTAAACATCTTCATCGCCATCTGCATGGAGCGGTGGGCCCGATCGGGCCGGTTCGAACGGGCAGAACGGGTGTCAGCGGGGGGTCTCGACGTCCAGGTCGTGGTAACCGGCGGCGCGGGCGGCGGCGATGGCGGCGCGAGCGTGCTCGGCACTGCGCACCTCGAACGTGACGTGGACGCCGGTCTGGCGCACGTGCAGGTCGACGCCCTCGCGCTGGTGCTCGACCTCGACGAGGTTGGCGCCGGCGGCGGCGAAGACGCCGAGGAAGCGCACGAGGCTGCCGGGGCGGTCGTCGATGCGGGCGAACAGGACGAGGCGGCGACCGGCCTCGGTCTCGTGGCGACGGATCAGGCCGGGGACCACGCCGAGATCGACGTTGCCGCCTGACAGCACGATGCACGTCGTGCCCGACGTCGCCGGCGCGACGATGCCACTGCGCACGGCGGCCACACCGACTGCGCCGGCGCCCTCGACGTACAGCTTGGCGCGATCCATGAGCATGACCATGGCGTCGGCGATGGCGTCCTCGCCGATGGTGACGACGTCGTCGAGCCAGCGCTCGACGAGCGGGGCCGTCAGGCGGCCCGGCCGCTTCACGGCGATGCCGTCGGCGAGCGTGACCACGGCGCCCTCCGGCGCATCGGCGCCTGAATACGGAGCGCAGACGGCGGCTTGGACGCCGACGATGCGCACGTCGGGGCGCAGCGTCTTCACGGCGATGGCGACGCCGCTGGCCAGTCCGCCGCCGCCGAGTGGAATGACGACGCACGACAGGTTGCGGACGTCCTCGACGAGCTCGAGGCCGAGCGTGCCCTGACCGGCGACGACCGCCGGGTCGTCGAAGGGGTGGCAGAACGCCATGTGCGCCTCGGTCGCGCGAGCGCGTGCCCCGGCCATCGCCTCGTCCAGCGACGCCCCGTCCTCCACGACGCTGGCGCCGTACGCGCGGCAGGCCTCGATCTTCGTAATCGGCGCACCGGACGGGACAAAGATCTCACACGGCACGCCGGCATGGCTGGCGGCGAACGCCAGCGCCTGCGCATGGTTGCCGGCACTGCCGGCCGTCACGCCGTTGGCCGCCGCAGTGCCGAGCGAGGCCACCTTGTTCATCGCCCCGCGCAACTTGAACGAACCGGTGCGTTGCAGGCTCTCCGCCTTGAGCACGATGTCGCCGCCGACCGCCTCGGTCAACGCCGCCGAGGCGACGATCGGGGTGTGCTTGGCCACCCCGCGGACCACCAGCCGCGCCGCTTCGATGTCGCCGAGCCCGACCGCCGTCGCCGCGGAATCGATCGTCATGCAGCAACGACGCTACTGCCCGCCCCACCACGCCGGCGATGAGGGATGCGCGCTCATCCCCCATTGATTCCACCGCGGTGGTATCGAACCGGCACCAACGAGCGAAGGACCGTGATGATGATTCCCTCGCTCGAAGACTCGCTCCCTCGCTCGAAGACTCGCTCGCTCATTGGTGCATCGACTGCGTTGCGCAGATGATTCCACCGCTGTGGTATCGACCTGGCACCAACGAGCGAAGGACCGTGATGATGATTCCCTCGCTCGAGGACTCGCTCGCTCATTGGTGCATCGACTGCGTTGCGCAGATGATTCCACCGCTGTGGTATCGAACTGGCACCAACGAGCGAAGGACCGTGATGATGATTCCCTCGCTCGAAGACTCGCTCGCTCATCGCATGGCGGCGAGTCGAGTCGGTACGGTCTGGCTGTGCGCGCGCTCGTCGTCGGCAACTCCTCTGACCTCGACGGAGGGTTCGTCGGCCACCGTTTCCGGGAGCACGGGTACGCGTTCACGGAGTGCCACCGGGAGCAGCCGGCGGCGTGGCCGTCGCTCGACGGCGTCGAGCTGGTGCTGACGTTGGGATCGGAGTGGAACGTCTACCGGGACGAGACGGCGGCCAGCGTCGAGGCCGAGGCGGCCTTCGTCCGCGACGTGCTCGACCAGGGCGTGCCGCTCTTCGCCATCTGCTTCGGTGCGCAGGTGCTCGCTCACGCGCTGGGCGGCACGGTCACGCGCACCGACCGCCCGGAGATCGGCTGGTTCGACATCGATCCGCTGGACCGCGTCGTCGGCGCCGCCGAGGGCGACGAGACCGACGACGATCACGTGGCGGTGGCCGCGGGGCCATGGCTGGAGTGGCACGACGACGTGTTCACGGTGCCCGACGGCTTCGTGTCGCTCGCCAGCACGGGGACCGGTCCGCAGCTGATACGCGGTGAACGGGCGCTCGGGACGCAGTTCCATCCGGAGGCGACCGAGACGATGCTCGCCCGCTGGCTGCGCTGCGGCGGGGCGGAGCAGTACCGTCGCTACGGCGGTGAGCCGACGGAGCTGCTCGCCCAGACCAGGACCAACGTCGAGCGCAGCCGTCCCAACGCCGAGGCCCTCGTCGACTGGTTCCTGGCCACCGTCGCCTCGGCCTGACCCAGACGCCGCCACCCCGGTGTCCGGGTTCTCACGAGGTTTCCGTCACCAAAGTGGCGTCGTTTCCAGCCAGGAATCACCCGCGTGGGAGGTTGGGAGCCGATTCCTCAGAGTTGGTAGCGTCCTCGCCGATGTCGGTGTTCCTACGCGACTACCTGACGGTGGTGTGGTTCGGTGTCGCCGCGCTGGCCCTCGGCGGGCTGCTCCTCGGCGCGGCTGCGGCCATCCGGCCGAGCAACCCGAACCCGTCCAAGCGGATGGCCTACGAGAGCGGCGTCGACCCGGTCGGCATCGGCTGGTCGCAGAGCCAGGTCCGTTACTACGTCTTCGCCCTGCTCTTCGTCATCTTCGACGTCGAGGCCGTGTTCCTGTTCCCGTGGGCGGCGTCGATCGAGCGGTACGGGACGTTCGGGCTCGTCGTCATGATCGCCTTCATCGTGCTGCTGCTCGACGGCCTGCTGTACGCGTGGAAACGGGGACTCCTGCGGTGGGTCTAGTCGATCGCGGCCGCATGCCGGGCGCCATCACGAAGCTGCTCAACCTTGGTCGTTCCTACTCGATGTGGGTGTACCAGTGGGGCCTCGCCTGCTGCGCCATCGAGATGGGCGCAGCGTTCGCCTCGCCCCGCTACGACGTCATGCGCCTCGGCGTCATCCCGCTGCCGGCAAGTCCACGCCAGGCCGACTTCGTCGTCATCTCCGGCACCGTCACAGACAAGATGGCGCCGGCCATCCTCCGCCTCTACGACCAGATGCCGGAGCCGAAATACGTCATCTCGATGGGTTCCTGCGCCAACTGCGGTGGGCCGTACTGGGACAGCTACTCGGTGACGAAGGGTGTCGACCAGCTGATCCCCGTCGACATCTACGTGCCCGGCTGCCCGCCCCGGCCGGAGGCGCTGCTGGAAGGAATCGTGCTGCTGCAGCAGCGCATCCGCAACGAGGACATGGCGGCCAAATGGCGCAACGAGGGTGGCGACGTCATTCCTCGCCCGGAACCGATCGTCGTCGGCGGTGGCTCGATTGAGTGAGACCACCACGGAGACGGCGGCCACGGAGGAAGAGCCAGCGGCATTGCCTGGTGACGGGCTGCGCGAGGGCATCGTCGACGAGCTGCGCCGCCGCCTCGGCAACTCGTTGCTGGACACCGAGCTGCGCCCCAACGACGACCTGTGGGTGCGCGTGGCCACGGACGCCTGGGTGCAGGCCGGCGAAGCGCTCGTCGAGATGGGCTTCGCCTACTTCTGTTACCTCTCGGCGATCGACTGGCTGCCGTCGCCGTACGGCCGCGGCGAGGACAATCCTGACGAGCCGGCACCGCAGCGAACGACGGAGATCGTCCAGGGCGTGACCGGTGGCGAGACCCGGCTCCAGGTGTTCGCCCGAGTCACCGACATCGTCCGCCACGTCGGCGTCACGCTGAAAGTCGACGTCCCCGACGACGACGCCTCCGTCGGCTCGTGGCACGCCGTCTACGCCGGGGCCAACTGGCACGAGCGGGAGACGCACGAGATGTTCGGCATCGCGTTCGCCGGCCACCCCGACCTGCGCAACATGTACCTGCCCGGCGAGTTCGAGGGCCATCCGCTGCGCAAGGACTTCCCGCTGCTCGCCCGCATGGTCAAGCCGTGGCCGGGCATCGTCGACGTTGAGCCGATGCCGGCCGAGGACGCCCCTGCGGACGACGATGTCGTCGGTGACGTTTCCCCCGAGTCACCGACACCCGAGCAGGCCGACGGCGGTGTCGGCGAGGCGCCGGCCGAGGACGTCGCCGACCGGGCCGCCGCGGAGACCAGCCCGGAAGAAGCGCCCGACCCGTCGAGCCCACCCGCCGCACCGATCCCGCCGGCCGGCGCAGACGCGCCGGAGGCGACCATCGAGCCGCCGCAGGATCCGCCGCCGGCGGAGGCACCGCCGGAGATGGACCCGACGCCGCAGGATCCTCCGCCGGCCGCGGAGCCACCCACGGACCCGACGCCGCAGGATCCTCCGCCGGCCGAGGCTCCGCCCA
>JALZMG010000284.1 GCA_030858325.1 Actinomycetota bacterium
GCCTTCCACCGGTAGCCGCCGAGGTCCAGCGTGCGCGCCAGGTCGGGCGGTACCGGGTCGCCGAACACGGCGAGCAGGTCGCTGGCGGCGGCGGGCATCACGCTCCTGACGAAGCCCGTCTCATCACAGCGCCCGGAGGTAGCGGTCGAGCTCGTACATCGAGACGTGCGTCTTGTAGGAGTGCCACTCCGTGCGCTTGTTGCGCAGGAACCACTCGAAGATGTGGTCCCCGAGTGCTTCCTGGACGAGTTCGGAGCGCTCCATCACCCGCAGCGCCTCCGACAGCGACTGCGGGAGCTGCTCGATGCCGAGCTTGGCCAGCACCTCGTCGCCGATCTCGAACAGGTTGGCGTCGGCCTCGACGGGTAGTTCGTAGCCCTCGGCGACACCGCGCATTCCGGCGGCGAGCAGGAGACTGAACGCGAGGTACGGGTTGCACGCCGGATCCGCCGAGCGGTACTCGATGCGCGTCGCCGTCGGATTGTCGTTCTTGGCGATGGGGACGCGGATCAGCCCGCTGCGGTTGTTCCGTGCCCACGAGATGTGGACCGGCGCCTCGAATCCCGGGACGAGACGCTTGTAGCTGTTGACCGTCTGGTTCGTGATCGCTGTGATCTCGGCGGCGTGGTGCAGCAGTCCGGCCATGAACGACTTGGCCAGAGGCGACAGGTGGTAGTCGTCGTCGCCGGAATAGAACGCGTTGTCGTCGCCACGGAACAGCGAGAGATGGACGTGCATGCCCGAGCCCTGCAGTCCCTCCAGCGGCTTGGGCATGAACGTGGCATGCAGGCCCTGGCTGGCGGCCACCTCGCGCACGACGAGCCGGAACGTCATCACGCTGTCGGCCATCGTCAGCGCGTCGGTGTGGCGCAGGTCGATCTCCTGCTGGCTCGGCGCGTCCTCGTGGAAGCTGTACTCGACAGGAATGCCCATCGCCTCCAACGTGCGGATGGTCTGCTTGCGCAATGAGCCCGTGATGTCGTTCGTCGTCAGGTCGAAGAAGCCGCCCTGGTCCAGCGGGCGCGGCAGCTGGCCGGGCTCGGGCGGGGCGAAGTAGAAGAACTCGATGTCGGGCGCCACGTAGAACGACAACCCCTGGTCGTGGGCGGCACCGATGTGGCGGCGCAGCACCTGGCGCGGGTCGCCCCCGAACGGCGTGCCGTCGAGATTGTGGATGTCGCAGAACACCCGGGCCTCCGGCGTCTTCGGGTCACCCCACGGCAGCACCTCGAACGTGTCCGGGTCCGGTACGGCGAGGACGTCGGCCTCCTGGATCCGCGAGAAGCCGTCGATCGAGGAGCCGTCGAAGGTCATGCCGTCGTCGAGCGCGTTCTCCAGCTCGGCCGGGCTGATGGCGAAGCTCTTCAAGTTGCCGAGGATGTCGGTGAACCACAGTCGGATCAGCCGGACCCCGCGCTCCTCGACGCTGCGCAGGACGTACTCGCGTTGCTGTTCGAGCAAGGTCACCGGTCCAGTCTCGTTGATCCGCCCGGGAAGCGACAGCGTTGCGGCCGCTCCCCGGGCGGTGGGGGGTCAAGGGCGAGGCGACGTCACATCGCGCCGCAGATCGTGTCGACCATCAGGCGGGCGACGACGTAGGGGTCCATGTTGGCGTTCGGGCGGCGATCCTCGAGGTAGCCCTTGCCGGCCTTGTGGACGGCGAGGGGGATGCGGATCGAGGCGCCGCGGTCGGACACGCCGTAGCTGAACTTGTTCCACGGGGCGGTCTCGTGGTGGCCGGTCAGGCGGTCCTCGATGCCGTGGCCGTAGTTCTTGACGTGCACTTCCCACTTCTTGCCGAGCGCTTTGCAAGCATTCTCGATGTACTGGTAACCGCCGTCCTCGCGCATCTCCTTGGTCGAGAAGTTGGTATGCGCGCCGGCGCCGTTCCAGTCGCCGCGCATCGGCTTCGGGTCGAGCGTGGCGCTGACGTCGTACTCCTCTGCGGAGCGGTACAGCAACCAGCGGGCCAGCCACAGCTGGTCCGCTACCTCGAGCGGCCCGAGCGGCCCGACCTGGAACTCCCACTGGCCGATCATCACCTCGGCGTTGATGCCGCTGAGCGAGATGCCGGCGGCGAGGCAGTTGTCGATGTGGTCCTCGACGATGTCGCGCCCGAAGATCTCGTCGGAGCCGACGCCGCAGTAATAGCCGCCCTGGGGCGCCGGGAAGCCGCCGACGGGGAAGCCGTAAGGGCGCCCGTCTTTGAAGAACGTGTACTCCTGCTCGATGCCGAACAGGCACTCGTGCTTGGCGTACTTCTTTGCCGTCTTGACGAGCGCGGCGCGCGTGTTGCTGGGGTGCGGCTTGCCGTCGGCGGCGTACACCTCGCACATCACGAGGCGGTTGCTGTCGCCGCGGATCGGGTCGGGGCAGTCGTACACCGGGATCAGCACGCAGTCGCTGCGATCACCCGTCGCCTGGTTCGTGCTCGAACCGTCGAAGCCCCACTCCGGCAGTGGCTCCGTGTCGGGGATCATCTTCGTCTTCGAGCGCAGCTTGGCCGTCGGCTCGGTGCCGTCGATCCAGATGTACTCAGCCTTGTAGACCACAGGAGTCCTCGTCTTTCAGCAGTCGCCACGTTCAGGTCGGTGTACAGGGGCGCGCTGGTCACGGCCCTACGGGTGCCCATGCTGGCGGCGCGCCGTTGCCGACCCGTTGCCCCATTGTGAACGCCGTGTGAACCCGCGTCGGGCCTGGTCCAATCCGGAACGGGCGTGTCCGGGCCGGCGACGCCGAACTAGCGTCACGGTGTGACCGTGCTGCGCGTCGCGCTCGCTCAGCTCAACCCGACCGTCGGTGACCTCGACGGCAATCTGGCCAAGATCGTCGAGGCCTACGGCGAGGCCGACCGCGCCGGCTGCGACATCGTCGCCTTCCCCGAGTTGTCGATCACCGGCTACCCGCCCGAGGACCTGGTGATGAAGCCGGGCTTCGTCGCCGACAACGAGCGGGCGCTGGCCAAGTTCGCCGCGCTCACCGGGCGCTGCGCGGCGGTGATCGGCTTCGTCGAGGAGGATCGCGACCTGTTCAATGCCGCGGCCGTGTGCGCCGGTGGGGACATCCTCGGCACCTACCGCAAGCGGTTGCTGCCGAACTACGCCGTGTTCGACGAGGCCCGCTACTTCACGCCGGGCAACGAGACCGATCCGCTCGAGCTGTACGTCATCGGTGGTGTCAAGGTCGGGATCTCGATCTGCGAGGACGTGTGGAGCCCCGACGGACCACTGGCCGTGCAGGCTGACGGCGGCGCCGAACTGGCCGTCAACATCAATGCCTCGCCGTACCACCGGGGCAAAGCCGCGGCCCGGGAGCGGATGCTGGCGACGCGGGCCGCCGATGCCCACTCGGCGCTCGTCTACGTCAACCAGGTCGGCGGCCAGGACGAGCTGGTCTTCGACGGATGCTCGCTGGCCTTTGACGCCGAAGGGACGCTGGTCGCCAGAGGCCCGCAGTTCGCCGAGCACCTGTTGGTCGTCGATGTGCCGGTGCCGCCGGTGTTCCGCCAGCGGATGCTCGACCCGCGCGGCCGCATCTCCCAGATCTCGCTCCCCCTCGTCGTCGCCACGGAGACACCGGTCGCCCAGGACGCCCCGGCCCCGCCCTCGGTGGCCGTCCACCTCGATCCCGTCGCCGAGCTGTACGCCGCGCTCGTGCTGGGGACGAAGGACTACTGCGCGAAGAACGGGTTCTCCGACGTCGTCATCGGGCTCTCCGGCGGCATCGACTCGACGCTCGTGGCCGTCATCGCCGCCGACGCGCTCGGCGCCGACCACGTCCACGGTGTCTCGATGCCGTCGCGCTACTCCAGCGACCATTCCCGCTCCGACGCCGCCGCGCTCGCCGCCAACCTCGGCCTCGACTACCGCACGATCTCCATCGAGCCGGCGTTCGCCGCCTACCTGGAGATGCTCGAAGACAGCTTCGCCGGGAGGGAGCCGGGGCTGACGCAGGAGAACATCCAGAGCCGCTGCAGGGGGCAACTGCTGATGGCGCTGTCCAACGAGTTCGGCTGGATGGTGCTGACGACGGGCAACAAGAGCGAGATGGCCGTTGGCTACTTCACGATCTACGGCGACTCGGTCGGCGGCTACGCCGTCATCAAGGACGTGCTGAAGACCGAGGTCTACGCGCTGTGCCGTTACGTCAACGAGCGGGCGGGGCGGGAGGTCATCCCCGAGGCGGTGATCACGAAGCCGCCGTCGGCCGAGCTGCGCCCCGACCAGCGCGACGACCAGTCGCTGCCGCCCTACGACGTGCTCGACCCGATCCTCGAACTCTACGTCGAGGAGGACTTCACGGCCGGCGAGATCGTCGAGCAGGGACACGCCGAGGACGTCGTGCGCCGGGTCACCCGACTCGTCGACATCGCCGAGTACAAGCGCCGCCAGTGCCCGCCCGGCGTACGCGTGACGACGAAGGCGTTCGGCCGCGACCGCCGCATGCCGATCACCAACGGCTACCGCTGACGATCCCCGAAGGGGTTCTGTCCTTTCGAACCGGCCCGGACGGGCCGGTTCGAAAGGACAGAAGGGGGCGCTCATCGCTCATCGCGCGCGGAGGCGGGCCATCATGGCCAGGCCGGCGATCGTCGCCGCGCCGGCGGCGAGCAGGGCGGCGGCGGGGATGCCGGATCGTTCGTACAGCGACGTTGCCGGGATCGACATCGCCGCCCGCCCGAGCGTGCCGCAGGCCAACATCATGCCGAGCCCGCGACTCGGCGAGCCGGGGATCAGGTCACCGCCGATGGGGATGGCCGACACGATCGAGAACTCGAAGGCCAGGACGAACGCGCCGAGCAGCACCAGGCCGACCGCCAGCTGGTCGTCGGCGACGGCCAGCGCCAGCCCGGCGGCCGCCATGACGGCCGTCCCGCCGATGACACTGCGTTCCTTGCCCCACCGGTCGGTGCGGCTGGCCGACGTCGTCGACGCGACGAGCTCGACCGCGCCGAGCCCGAACGCGACTGCGGCCAGCCCCCCGGCGCCGAACCCGAAACGTTCCTCCAGCCACGGGCCGAACGTGACGAACACGGCCTGCGCCGCAGCCATCAGCGCGAACACGGCGAGCGCCGCCAACCACGCCTGCCGGGGCAGCCGGGCGACAGGACGGATCGGCCCGGCGACGGTGGAGCCCGGTGCCACCGTGTCGGCGAGAGCACCCGGCGCCGGCTCGACGGCGTCCAGGCGATGGGCGACGACGACGGCCATGACGACGACGGCGAGGAGCGCCGCAACATATGCCCATCGCCACGACGACACCGTCGTGACGACGCCCATCGCGGTGACGCCGACGAGCAGGCCGAGCGCCCACGACGTCTCCGTGACGCCGACGACGCGTCCCCGCCGCTCGTACGGCACGTGGTCGGCGATCCACGAGCCCAGCCCGATGTCGAACGTCAGCTTGGCCAGTGCGAGCACGGCCAGGCCGATCGTGAACACGGCCAGCCCGGTGCTGACGGCAGCGATCGCCGCTCCGCCGGCGATGCCGACAAGCCCGGCCACGATGACGGTCCGGCGCGGCAGGCGGTCGATCATCCGCCCGATCATCGGCGACGTGAACCCGACCAGCTCGGTGATCGCCAGGGCGACGCCCAGTTCGTCCAGGCCGACGTCGAGCCCCCGCGCGATCGTGGCGAGGAACGGAGGGGCGTAGCGGTAGGCGGCGTTGGCCGCCAGCCGGGCGACGATCACCGTGACCAGGTCGCGCCGGATCACATCCGGATAGGAGTCGTCAAGCGTCCGGCTCAGCACGCCGGCGGACGCTACCGGTGGTGCCGCGCGCGACGAGGACCGGCCGACCACACTGAGCCCGTGTCGCCGGCCCATTCCCACGCGCCCGTCGAGGGTGCCGACGAGGACGTCGCCCCGCACGTCGTCCGCATCCTGCGGCTGAGCGTCGCCCTTGCCGCGGTCGCCGTTGTCGTCGGAGCGATCTTCCTGTGGCCGGGCGACCGCTCGGGCGACGCCGACCCGCTCGGCCTCGACTCCGACCCGGTCAACGCACAGGTCGCGGCAGCGATCGAGGGGCCGTGCTCGGCCGACCCGTCCGCCCGGTGCGTGAGCATCGGCTTCGTCATCGAGGACGGGCCGCAGGCGGGCGACACCGGTGTCATCGAGCAGCAGGCGCCGACACCGATCGGTGTGGGCGACGGCATCGAGATCATCGTCGCCGAGACGCCGGAGGGCGAGCCGATCTACTCGTTCTACGACTTCGACCGGGACACGTCGCTGATCGTCCTGGCCGTGCTGTTCGCCGCCTCGGTCCTGATCCTCGGGCGCTGGCGCGGGCTCGGGGCGCTGGCGGGCCTGTCGCTCAGCCTGTTCGTCATCGTCTGGTTCGCGCTCCCGTCACTCGTCGACGGCAACAACGCCGTCGCCGTGGCCCTGGTGACGTCGGGGGCGGTGGCGATCCTCGCGCTGTACCTCGCCCACGGTGCCGGAGCGGCGACCGACGTCGCCGTGGTCTCGACGCTCGCCAGTCTTGCCCTGACGGGGATCCTGGCGTGGATCTTCGTCGGCGCATCGAAGCTGACGGGGTTCACCGACGACCCGACGTTCGTCCTCCGTGCCCTGGGCAACGAGATCGACCCCCGCGGCATCCTGCTCGCCGGCATCGTCATCGGCTCGCTCGGCGTGCTCGACGACGTGACGGTGACGCAGGTGTCGGCGGTCTGGGAACTGCACCGTCACAGCCCGGATGCCGGGCGGCGGGAACTCTTCACCAGCGCTCTGCGCATCGGCCGCGACCACATCTCCTCGACCGTCAACACGCTCGTCCTCGCCTACGCCGGGGCGACGCTGCCGTTGCTGCTGCTGTTCAGCGCGATCGGCCAGCCCGCCTCCGAGGTCGCCAGCCGCGAGGTCGTGGCGACGGAGATCATCCGCGCGCTCGTCGGCTCGATCGGGCTCGTCGCCGCCGTGCCGATCAGCACCGGCCTGGCGATCCAAGTCGTCACGTCCGGGCGGGGCGAGCGACGATGACCCGATGACCGTGCGCCCGCCGATCCCGTACGACGACGCACTCCGGGCGAGCGTGCGGGCGAACCTGGCCGCCCACGAGCGGCGGGCGATCGCGCTGGACGAGCGGCGCCACGCCGCCGTGGCGGTCGTGCTCGTCGACTCCGAGAAGGGCGAGGATCGCGTCGACCCGTTCCAGCCCGACGCCGAGGGCATGGCGATCATCCCCGGCGGTGCCGGCGGCTTGGACGGGCGGATGGTCGACGTTTCCGGCGGCGCCGCCTTCGTCCTGTGTCGACGCGCGGCCGCGCTCAACCGCCACGCCTCGCAGTGGGCGCTGCCGGGCGGTCGCCTCGACGAAGGTGAGTCGGTGATCGACGCCGCCCGCCGCGAACTGGACGAGGAGCTCGGCGTCGCGCTCGGCGAGCACACGGTGCTCGGCCTGCTCGACGACTACCCGACGCGCTCGGGTTACGTCATCACGCCCGTCGTGATGTGGGGTGGTGGGCGGCTCGAGCTACGCCCCGACCCCGGCGAGGTGCTGGCCGCCTACCGGGTCGGGCTGCATCAGCTGGCGCGTGCCGACTCGCCGCGTTTCGTCGCCATCCCCGAGAGCGAACGTCCCGTCGTGCAGGTCCCGCTCGGCAACGACTTGATCCACGCCCCGACGGGAGCCGTGCTCGTGCAGTTCCGCTGGCTCGGCCTGGAAGGACGCGGCGACCCGGTGGCCGGCTTCGAGCAGCCCGTCTTCGCCTGGACGTGACGCTCCTGCCCTCCACGATGAGCTCATCGCTCATCGCGAGCGCGTCAGGTGCCGGTGTGGCCGAAGCCGCCGCCGCGGTCGTCGCCGCCGAGCGTGTCGACGACGCACCACTTGACTGCTTCGACGCGCTGTACGACGAGTTGGGCGATGCGGTCGCCGCGATGGACGGCGTAGTCTGCCTCCGGGTCGGTGTTCAACAGGATCACCTGCAGCTCGCCGCGGTAGGCGGCGTCGATCAGTCCCGGCGCGTTGACGACGCTGATGCCGTGGCGCAGCGCCAGCCCGCTGCGCGCCAGTACGAAGCCGGCGTGGCCGGGCGGGATGGCCACGGCGATGCCGGTCGGCACGAGCACGCGCCCGCCGCCGGCGACGACGACG
>JALZMG010000305.1 GCA_030858325.1 Actinomycetota bacterium
GCCCCAGTCGAACGAAGGGCGGGCCGACTCGTCAAAGGCGAACGCGGTGAGCACGCCGAACGCGGTGAACCCGGCGACGGCGAGTGGCAACCGCGCGAGCTGCTGGCGCGGTGCGCTGAGGAGGAACATGACGGCGCCGAGCGCGGCGCCGCCGATGACGGCCCACAACCATGCGTTGATGTCGTACGGGCCGAAGATGAGGATCTTGACGCGGTCGTCGAACAGCGACCGGAACACGCCGTTGCTCTCGAGCACGATGAACCCGACGAACCCGACGGCGACACCGATGAGCGTGTTGAACAGCGTCCACTTGCCGTACGCCTGGTCGAACAGCTTGTTGGCACCGACGAACAGCGCTGCCGACAGCACCACGGCGACGGCGACCTTGAGGAGCGTCTTGCCCATCTCACCCGGGCCGACGTAGATGCCGAGGAAGGCGAGCACGGCGACGAGTAGCAGGAGGCGCCCGATGCTGCCGGCGGTGATGCGCGTGCCGCGCTCCTCGGGTTCGCCGCGCGCGAGCTTGCCGACGATGCGGTCGCGCGGTTCGACCTGTGTCTCGACTTCCGAGTCCCCGACGCCCTTGTCGTCATCGGTGATCGCCATCACCAACCCCCCATCTCTGCTGTGTCGAAACTAGCTCGGTGGCGATACCCGCCAGAACGGGATGGTGCCGGCGGCCACGCCGCCGGCACCATCGTCGTCATCACGAAGATGTGGCCCGGATCAGGAGGGCCAGGACTCCTCGATCGCCTGTGCGGCGGCCTCCGGATCGGTGTCGCCGTTGACGAGTGAGGTCGCCTCCCGCCAGAACGATCCGGAACCGACCTCGGCCGGCATGTCGTCGGAGCCGTCGAAGCCGG
This sequence comes from Actinomycetota bacterium, assembly GCA_030858325.1. Classification (GTDB taxonomy): domain Bacteria; phylum Actinomycetota; class Acidimicrobiia; order Acidimicrobiales; family Ilumatobacteraceae; genus JALZMG01. The sequence continues at coordinate 864 of JALZMG010000305.1, forward strand.
CTGGCTCGGCCGTGGCCAGTACTTCCAGGAAGCCCTTCTCCAGCTCGCTGTAGTTGTCGGCGTTGGCATTGCTGTTGGCCGACAGGAAGCCGGAGATGATGTCGCCGCCCGGTTCGGCACCCTTGCGGGCGAGTTGGGCGACCTGGCGGTTGTCGGCGTACTCGGGCGACCCGTAGTACTCCATCACCGCCCACACCTCCGGCGCGTCACGGAACGCGGCGGCGCTGGTACCGGCCACGAGGACCGGGGAACCCTCGTTGGACGGGAAGTAGAAGGTGTCGATGGCCCCCTCGGCATCGGTGCCGAATTCGGTGTCCTCCGGGAAGAAGGCGGCGAAGAAGTTGGCTTGGCGGTGCATGAAGCACTCGCCGTCGACGAGGGCCTGACCGTTGTCGCCGAACGGCGTGGCGGCGATGGAGCCACCGGCCGCGTACACGGCACCGTCGGCGGTCCACAGGTCGGCGACGGTGGTCATCGCCTCGACGACGGGGGCATCGTCGAACGGGGTTTCGTGAGCGACCCAGCTGTTGTAGTAGTCGATGCCCTCGTTGCGCAGGATCAGCTCTTCGGTCCAGTCCGTGAACGGCCATCCGGTAGCAGGACCGGACTCGATGCCGACACACAGCGGCACGTCGCCGTTGGCAATCATCTCCTCGTTCAGCGCGACGAAGTCGTCGAACGTCTCCGGGATCGCATACCCGGCCTCGTCGAACGCCGCGGGGCTGTACCACACGAGTGACTTCAGGTCGGATTTGTTCGGCACGCCGTACTGCGTGCCCTCCTCGTCCTGCCAGAAGTTGAGCCAGCCCTCGTCCCAGTTCTCGCTGACCGCGGCCAGCACGTCGTCGGGCACCGGGAAGAGGTCGCCACTCTCGGCGAAGCCGCGCAGCTTGCCGGGCTGCGGGAAGATGGCGATGTCGGGCGGATTGCCGCCCGTCACCTGGCTGTTGATCTGCTCTTCGAAGTCGCGAGCGCCGACGTACGTGATGGTCATGTCGTTGGCCTCGCCGAACGCGTTGAGGGCGTCCTGGTGTGCGCCGGCCTCCTCGTCCGAGCTTTCCGGGCCGAACACGTTGACCTCGGTGCCGGCGAGCGCAGGGTCGGCGACGATCGATCCGGCGGTTGGCGCTTCGCCTTCCGAGGCCGTGATGAACGGCGACGTTTCGTCCGTCTCCGTGCCGGCCGCGGTCGTGCCGGTGTCCCCGCCACCAGTGGTGGCGGTATCGCCGCCGGCGGCAGTGTCGTCGCCGCCGCTCGTGACGGCCGACGTGTCCTCGGCGTCGTCGGAGTCCTCGGTGCTGCACGCAGCGGCCACAAATGCGAACGTCAGCGGTACGGCGGCCAGCCGCAGCCAGCGCTTCCTCGTCGAACGCTTTCTCATCAATCCCCCTTACAGGACGCCGGGCCGATCCCGACGCCGTGCAAACGCTTTCATACTTCCTCGGCCGGGTCAAGCACACGTGCCCGTTGTCGCGCGCACGACGAGCTCGATCGTGCCGACGGCGTGACTGGACGGACGGTCGTCGCCGGAGAGAAGGACGGGCAGGGCGCGCGCGGCCGCCGCGCCGTGCTCGGACACGCGCTGGCGCACCGTCGTCAGGCCCATCACCTCGGCGACGTCGTGGTCGTCGACGCCGATCACCGACAACTGGCGCGGCACGTCGAACCCTCGCCGCCGGGCGGCGACGAGGGTCCCGAAGGCCATCTCGTCGGAGAGCGCGAAGATGGCCGTCGGCGGCCGGGCGCGGTCGAGCAGGCGGCCGGCGGCCTGGAAGCCGCCGTC
>JALZMG010000311.1 GCA_030858325.1 Actinomycetota bacterium
TGCGACCAGTTCGTCGAGGAGTACAACCACCGCCGCCCCCACCGCTCCACCGGGAACAGAACCCCCGCCGCCGCCTACCAGGCGAGACCGAAAGCCGCACCTGCCGGCACCCACCAGACCCACTACCGCGTGCGCCACGACAAAGTCAGCCACGGCAACGTCTCACTGCGCATCGGCGGGGTGCTGCATCACATCGAGCTCGGCCGCCACCTCCACGGCACCCCCATCATCATGCTCATCAACGACCTCGACATCCGCGTCGTCAACGCCACCACCGGCGAAATCATCCGCCAACTCACACTCGACCCGGACCGCCGCTACCACGGCACCGGACGCGCGATCGGCGCCCCCCGACGACCCTACGGACCCCGAAAGCGAAACCAGCCGAACCCTGATGGGGGTTCGGCGGTTTCCGATGTCTCGCGACATCACATGGCGCCCCCGGCAGGATTCGAACCTGCGACACGCGGTTTAGGAAACCACTGCTCTATCCCCTGAGCTACGGGAGCGGGAGCGAGGCGGCGTGCAGCCTACGGGTGGGCCGTCGTCCGTGGCGTCGGCGGTGTGATCAGGCGGGCACGCCGGCGGTGAAGAACTGGCGCAGGCCGTCCGCCATCCTGGCTCGCATCGGGGCGCCGGAGATGATGATGTCGACCATCCCGATCGACGTGTGGGTGTGCCCGCGCGCAGTCATGTGCTCGACAGGTACGCCCGCTGCGCTGAGCGCCTCGGCGTAGGCGATGCCCTCGTCGCGCAGTGGGTCGAACTGGGCGGTGACGATGACCGCCGGGGGCAGGCCGCTGAGGTCCTCGGCGCGTAGCGGCGAGGCGTCCGGGTGGTGCCGATCCTCCGGGTCGGCGTAATGATCCCAGAACCACTCCATCAGCGGCCTGGTCAGCACGAACCCCTCGGCGTTCTCGGCGTACGAGCCGGTGGTGAAGTCGCAGTCCGTCACCGGCGTCAGGAGCAGCTGGCCGGCGATTTCCGGACCGCCGGCATCTCGGGCGAGCCGGCACACGATCGTGGCGACGTTGGCGCCGGCTGACCAGCCGGCGACAGCCAACTGGCCGGGGAGGCCGCCCAGTTCGACGGCGTGGTCGGCGACCCAGGTCACGGCGGCGAAGCCGTCGTCGACGGCGGCAGGAAAGCGGGCCTCGGGGGCATGGCGGTAGTTCACGGAGACGACGACGGCGTCGCTGCGGTCACACAGGTCACGACACAACGGGTCGTCGGAGTCCGCGGACCCGAGGACCCATCCGCCGCCGTGGAAGTACACGACGAGCGGACGCGGGCCTTCACCCGCAGGGCGGTAGAGGCGGTACTCCAGCGGACCAGCGGGGCCGGGCAGTGTTCCGTCGGTGACCTCGCCGACGTCGGGCCCGGGTGGCCGCATCGCGTTGGCCTGCTCCATGAACGCTCGCGCGTCGGCGACCGGCAGCGTCTCGAGGCGCGGCAGGTCCAGCGCCTCCATCATCCCCAGCACGATCTTGACGTCCGGCTGCAGGCGCACGGCCACACCGTCGTTGCGCTGCGTCGAGCCGTTCCCGCTGAGCTCGAAGCCGAGCAGGTCGCGGTCGACGACGTCGTCGCAGATCCCCCGGTACATGTCGACGCCGCCGACGTAGGGCAGGAACACGCGAGGCTTGCCCGGCACGTTGGCGCCCATGTACCACGAGTTCGCTGTCGGGTACAGCGTGATGTCGGCGCAGTCGTTGACGTGGCGCACCCAGCCGGCCTCTGCCGTCTCCGTCGGCTCGATCGTCGTGAACCCGCCATCGCGCAGCTGGGCGAGGCGGTCGGCGATCCAGTCGACGTGTTGCTCGATCGACACCGCCATGTTCGACAGCACCGACGGGCTGCCCGGTCCCGTGATCATGAACAGGTTGGGGAACCCGACCGTCATCAGACCGAGATACGTCAACGGTCCGTGCTCCCACTTGTCCTTCAGCGTCATGCCGTCGCGACCGGTGATGTCCACCGAGACCAGCGCGCCGGTCATCGCGTCGAAGCCGGTGGCGAGCACGATGGCGTCGAACTCGAACGACTCGTCCGCCGTCTCGACGCCGGTCTCGGTGATCGTCGTGATCGGCTGCCGGCGCAGGTCGACGAGGCGGACGTGGGGCAGGTTGTACGTGGCGTAGTAGTTCGTGTCGAGGCACGGCCGCTTGGTGCCGAACGGGTGGTCGGTCGGGCTCAGGGTGGCCGCCGTCTCCGTGTCGTCGACGATCTCGCGGATGCGCTCGCGGATCATCTCGGCGAGGACGTCGTTGGACTCCTTGTTCGTGCCCTGGTCGCTCCACACGCCGAGGATGCTGAACAGCTCACCGTCCTGCCATGCCTGCTCGAAACGGGCTCGCCGTTCGTCGGGGCTGAGCTGCCAGCACGCCTCCATCGGCGGATCGCGCGGGACGCCGCCACGTGACCACTTGGCCGCCTCCCGGTAGGCCTGACGATCGGCGTCGAGCGGTTCCCGCCGCGCGGGCATGACCGGACCGTTGTGTGCGGGAATGGAGAAGTTCGGCGTGCGCTGGAACACCGTCAGCTCACTCGCCTGTTCGGCGATCAGGGGGATCGACTGGATCCCGGAGGATCCGGTGCCGATGACGGCGACGCGCCGGCCGGAGAAGTCGACGCCCTCGTGCGGCCAGCGGCTGGTGAA
>JALZMG010000358.1 GCA_030858325.1 Actinomycetota bacterium
GAAGTGTAGGGACGCGCGACGTGACGGCGCGGCGCAATTTGTGCCGTCGAGGCGGCGCCAGCCGCCGGCGGCGGTCCACCATCGCCACTGAGCCGAGTGCGAGGATGGCCGACCCATGGATCACAACGTCGGCCACACCCGCCTGTCGCCTGCGGAACCCACCACCGCCGGGGCGTCGGGCTGCCGCTCGCCGCGGGCACCGTTCCCCGAGTGCCCGCTGTGCGGTGGGGCGATGGCCGCCGAGCACGCCCACTTCCGGTGCCGACTGTGTGGCTGGCGCGATTCGTGCTGCGATTGACGCCGGCCGCGCCGGTCTCGGGGTGGCGAGCGACGCTGTACCTTGCTGACGATGACGACGGATACCGACACGGAACCGGGGGACGACAGGACCGGCAACCCCGTCAACACGACGATGGTTGCGCTGGCCAGGACGGCTGCGGACCGCTACTCCGACGCCGTCGCCGCCACGTTCCTGCGCGACGGCGAGTGGCAGCAGCTGACCTACGCGCAGCTGTGGGAACAGATCCGTGATCTCGCGCTCGGTCTGATCGATCTCGGGGTCGGCGTCGGCGACAGGGTGTGCATCCTGTCCAACACGCGCGTCGAGTTCACGGTCGCCGATCTCGCTGCCTCGTCGGCCGGTGCCATCGTCGTGCCGGTCTACCCGTCGAACTCCGCCGACGAGTGTGAATGGGTGGTCGGCAACTCGGGAGCGCGCGTGATCGTGTGCGAGAACGCCGCTCAGGTCGCCAAGATCGACGAGGTTCGCCAGGGACTGCCGGACCTGCAGCACGTGCTCGTCATCGACGGTGCCGCCGACGGCGCCGTGTCTGTCGACGACATCGCCGCCCGTGGCGCCGTCGGCGATGCGGCCGAGCTCGATCGCCGGGCCGCCGCCGTCGGTCCGGACGACGCCTGCCTGATCATCTACACGTCCGGCACGACCGGGCGCCCGAAGGGCGTCGTGCTGACGAACAAGGGGTTCGCCGCCGGACGCCGCTCGGCCGTGGAGATGGAGCTGTTCGGCCGTGGCGACGTGATCTACCTCTTCCTGCCGCTGGCGCACGTGTTCGCCCAGCTCATCCAGGCCGACAGCATCGAGGTCGGCGCGACCATCGCCTACTGGGGCGGCGACACCACGAAGATCGTCCCGGAGCTGGGCACGGTCAAGCCGACGGTCTTGCCGTCGGTCCCGCGGATCTTCGAGAAGGTCTACGCGATGGCGATGGGCATGGTCCCGCCGGGCGGGGAGGAGCAGGTCGCCCAGGCCATCGCGCTGGGGCTGAAGGTGCGTCAGGCCCGCCGTCGCGGCGAGGAGGTCAGCGACGTCGAGGCTGCCGCGTTCGACAAGGCCGACGGCGAGATGTTCGCGCTCGTCCGCGGCATCTTCGGCGGCAACGTGCAGCTGGCCATCTCCGGCGCCGCCCCGATCGCTCCCGAGATCCTCGAGTTCTTTTACGCCGCCGGCGTTCCCGTTTTCGAGGGCTGGGGGATGACGGAGACGACGTCCATCGGCACGCTCAACCTGCCGGACGCGTTCAAGTTCGGCACGATCGGGCGCCCGGTCGCCGGCGCCGACGTGCGCATCGCCGACGACGGCGAGATCGAGATGGCCGGCGAGATGCTGCTGCGCGAGTACTGGCGCAACCCGGACGCGACCGAGGAGACGATGACCGCCGACGGCTTCCTGCGCACCGGCGACCTCGGCTCGATCGACGACGAGGGCTACGTCTCGATCACCGGGCGCAAGAAGGACATCATCATCACCGCCGGCGGCAAGAACCTGACGCCGGCCAACCTGGAGGGCGACCTGCGGCGGTCCCGCTGGATCTCCCAGGCCGTGATGTTCGCCGACCGCAAACCGTTCCCGGTCGCCCTGATCACGCTCGACGCGGAGGAGATCGTGCCGTGGGCCAAGGGCGAGGGCCTGCCGACCGACATCGAGGAACTGGCTGCGCACCCGCGGGTCGAGGCGCTCATACAGGCCGACCTCGACGCCGCCAACGCCCGGTACGCACAGGTCGAGCAGGTCAAGAAGTTCAAGATCCTCCCTCGCGACTTCACGATCGACAGCGGCGAGCTGACGCCGTCGCTGAAGCTGAAGCGCAACGTCGTCTACGACAATTACGCCGACGAGTTCGAAGGCATGTACTGACGCCAGAAGACCCGAACTGTCCTTTCCGACCGGCCCGATCGGGCCGCTTCGAAAGGACAGTTCGTGTTGCTGGAGGCCAACCGGTACTAGCCGGGTCTCGTGATCCTGCTGACGATCGTCACGCTTGGCGTGTGGGGGGCGATCTGGAGCTATCGCACGAACGAGGACCTGCAGCGCGACAACGGTGAGGGGCTCGGCGGCGTGCTGGCCGTGGTCATCTACCTGCTGCTGTCGCCCGTCCTGATGTTCACGATCCCGAACGAGATCGACAAGATGTACCAGCGCGACGGGCGCAAGAGCCCCGAGTCGGCGCTGCTCGGGCTGTGGTTCCTGCTGCCGCTGATCGGCGAGATCATCTGGTACCTCAAGGTCCAGCGGGCACTCAACCAGTTCTGGATCTCGAAGGGCGCGCAGCCCGCGTTCTGAGCGCTGTCACCGAACTGCCCTCGTCGTCACTCTGCGTGAGCGCACATACGACGGCGGTTGTCGTGTGTGCTCACGCAGAACGAATGAGCTTCGGAACCGAGCAACACCCCACGAGGAGCGGCTCGCCGGCGGTCAGTGGCCGGGCGTGAACGTCACCGGCAGGCGCTCGGGACCGATG
>JALZMG010000036.1 GCA_030858325.1 Actinomycetota bacterium
CGGCATGGATGCCCTTGTTGCGCATGTCGCCGCCACCGTCGATGTAGCAGTTGTCGTTGGCCTGGTAGCAGTTGACGGCCCTGAAGCCGCCCGACTGCGCCTCGATCTGGCCGGCCTCGTTGACCAGCGCCCACCGCGTCTTCGCCGCGTTGGCCCTGTTCGTGGCATCCGCCGAGGAGAAGCCGACGATGTCCGAGACGTTCGCGCCGTCGACGCGGTCGGCGTTCAGGCCGGTGGCCACGCCGGTCGCGTTCGTGGTGAACGGCTTGCGGCTGTCACCCGCCACGCGGGAGTCGATCGTTCCGCCGACAGGCCCCTCGAAGGCGAACTCGAACGCCAGGCCCGTGCTGAGGTTGTTGCCGCGCAGGCACGGCAGCTTGTTGGCGGGCGTGCCGCCGGCGGTCGAGCGGCAACCGTAGATGGCGCCGCCGCCGCTGTTGGACAGGTTTGACTGGCGCGTGCTGTAGCCGCCCTTCGCGCCGGTGCCGGCGGCCTCGCGGGCGATGATCTCCGTCTCGTCGGTGGCGGTGCCGTTGCGCTCGCCCAGGTTCACGACCCCGGTCGACTGCGCGACGCCGACGGAGCTGATGCCGAGCACCAGCAGGCCGGTGGCCAGCAGCACCGAGCGGGTGCGTGGAGAGCGGCCCGCGCGGCGGCGGCCCTTCCCGGTCTCGGCCGGCTCGCTCGTGCGGTAGGCGTCGCTCCACGCCTCGGTCCAGGCGCGGTCGTCGTGGTGGTGGCCCATGGGGGGCTCCCCTCTGATCGAATGATGGATGTAACAGACCCCGTCACTACGCTTCGACCCACCGCGAGGGTCGAAGTTGCGACACAATCCCGCCGTTCAAACGCCAAGAGCCACAAGGAGCGGAGCACGAACGTGAGCCAGATGACCGTCCCGACGAAGAACGAGAAGCTGCTGGCCTGGGTCGATGAGGTCGCCGCCCTGACCCACGCCAGGGATGTCCACTGGTGCGACGGCTCCGCGGAGGAGTACGACGACCTGGCCCAGCTGCTCGTCGACGTGGGGACCTTCGAGAGGCTGTCCGAAGCCAAGCGCCCCAACTCCTACCTGGCGCTCTCCGACCCCGGGGACGTCGCTCGCGTGGAGGACCGCACGTTCATCTGCTCGGCGCGCGAGGAGGATGCCGGCCCGACGAACAACTGGACCGATCCGGGCGAGATGCGCGAGACGCTGCACGGCCTGTTCGAGGGCGCCATGGAGGGGCGCACGATGTACGTGGTGCCGTTCTCGATGGGGCCGCTAGGCTCTCCGATCGCCCACATCGGCGTGCAGCTGACCGACTCGGCCTACGTCGCGGTGAGCATGCGGATCATGACCCGCATGGGCGTCCGGGCGCTCGAGGTGCTCGGCGACGAGGGCGAGTTCGTACCCTGCCTGCACTCCGTCGGCATGCCGCTGGCCGACGGGGTAGAGGACGTCCCGTGGCCGTGCAACGCCGACAACAAGTACATCGTGCACTTTCCCGAGACGCGCGAGATCTGGTCATACGGCTCCGGCTACGGCGGCAACGCCCTGCTGGGCAAGAAGTGCTTCGCGCTGCGTATCGCCTCGGTCATGGCCCGCGACGAGGGCTGGATGGCCGAGCACATGCTGATCCTCAAGCTCACCTCGCCCGAGGGTGAGGTCAAGGTCATCACCGGTGCGTTCCCGTCAGCCTGCGGCAAGACGAACCTGGCGATGCTCATCCCGACCCTCGACGGCTGGACTGTCGAGACCGTCGGCGACGACATCGCGTGGATGAAGTTCGGCGACGACGGGCGCCTGTACGCGATCAATCCCGAGGCGGGCTTCTTCGGCGTGGCCCCGGGCACCGGCGAGACCACCAACGCCAACGCGATCGCCACCATCGCATCGAACTCGATCTTCACCAACTGCGCCAAGACCGACGAGGGCGACGTCTGGTGGGAGGAGAAGACGGCCCAGCCGCCCGCGCACGCGATCGACTGGAAGGGCAACGACTGGACGCCGGGCTCCCAGACACCGGCCGCGCATCCCAATGCCCGATTCACCACCCCGGCCGCGCAGGACCCGGCGATCGCGCCCGAGTGGGAGGACCCCAGGGGCGTCGCGGTCGACGCGATGCTCTTCGGCGGGCGGCGCGCGACCGTCGTACCGCTCGTCACGGAGGCCTTCGACTGGGACCACGGCGTGTTCCTGGGGGCGACGATGGCCTCCGAGAAGACGGCCGCCGCGGCGGGGACCGTCGGCGATCTGCGCTTTGACCCGTTCGCGATGCTGCCGTTCTGCGGCTATGACATGGCCGACTACTTCCGCCACTGGCTCGAGATCGGGCGCCGCGACGGCGCTGTGCTGCCGAAGATCTTCCACGTCAACTGGTTTCGCAAGGATCCCGACACCGGCGACTACCTCTGGCCCGGCTTCGGCGAGAACAGCCGGGTCCTGGCCTGGGTCTTCGGCCGCTGCGTCGGGCACGCGGAGGCCGTCGAGACGCCGGTCGGCTACGTTCCTCCCGTGGGCCCGGGTGGCATCAACATCGACGGGCTGAGCATCGGCGAGGAGGAGGTGGCCAAGCTGTTGGACGTAGACGCCGGCGCGATGCGCGAGCAGCTGATACAGGTCTCCGAGCACCTGGCCACGTTCGGCGACGGCCTGCCGTCCGAGCTGCACGAGCAGCTCGCCGCCCTCGAGCAGCGGTTGGGGCAGAGCTGATGGCCCAGCTCCTGCGCCGCCTGATGCGGATCCTGCGCCGCCGCCGCGCCCGCCGGCGACCGTAGCGAGACCGATCCACCAAACGGCGTTGACACGCCCCCTGGGTGCCGTAACGTGGTCGCTCGCGGTATGGCCGGTCGCATAGGC
>JALZMG010000397.1 GCA_030858325.1 Actinomycetota bacterium
ACGAAGTCCCAGCTGACCTCCGGCAGCTGCTCGGGGCGGAGGATGCGCGCCGTCTCGCTGAAGCCGACGAGGCCGAGGTAGTCGCGCGGGAACTGCGTCGAGATCAGCGAGTGCAGCGCCATCGCCACCTTCTTGGCGGGCAGGAAGTTGTCGCGCATCGGCATCGACAACGAGAGGTCGAGCATCAACACGGTGCTCGACCGCGTCAGGTGCTCGGTGCGCTCGACCTCGAAGTCCTCCGGCAGCAGACGCACCGGTAGCGCTGGCCCGGCGCGGCCTCGCCCCCGGCGGCCGAGCGCGTTGCGGATCGTCCGCTGCAGGTCGAGCTGGAACGCGTCGCCGAACTCGTATGGCTTCGTCTCGTACGTCCGCTCGTGGCCGTGGCCGAGGCGGTGGACCTGATGCTGGCCGAGCTGGTCCTTGGTCAGTTTGGAGAACAGGTCACGGAGCGCGTTGGAGCCGATCTGGCGCAGCCCGCGGGGCGTCAGCTCGAGGCGGCCCTCGCGTTGCTCGATGAGCCCGGCCTCGGTGAGCATGCGCGTCAGCTCGGCCAAGCGCTCGAGCGAGCGGGCGGCGTCGTCGCCGAGCAGGTCGCGAACGCGGTCCAGATCGGCTTCGGCCAACGCCCCGGGGTTGGACGCGTTGCGCAACAGGTTCTCCAGCTGATCGAGGTCGCCGAGCTCGCGCATCGTCTCCATCGCTTGGCCCATGCCCAGCGGGTCGTCGCCCTGGAAGTCGTAGGACTGGTTCCAGCCCTGCTGGGGGAACAGCGCGCGGAGGTGGCCGCCGAGTAGGTCGAGCTGCCAGCGCAGGTCCATGTCGCCGAGCAGCTGATCGCTCAGCTCCTGCAGCTGCGCCCGCTGCTCGGGCGTCATCGAGTTGAGCATTGCCTGCATCGCTGCCATCTGCCGGGCCATCTGTTCGAGCAGCTCGTCGAGCGTCTGCGGCTGCTCGGGGAAAAAGCCCCCGTAGCGCTCCATGAACTCCTCGAACCGGGGGTCCTCACCGGCTGCGCGCCGCTCCAGCATCTCGTTGAGCGCGGCGACCATGTCCTTGGTACGGGCCATGTCCTCCGGCGTCATCTGCGCCATCGCCCCGCTCATCCGCTCGAACATCTGACTGGCGAGCTGCTGGCGCAGACGGTCGAGGAGCTCCTCGAGACGTCGCGCCGCCTCCTTCGATTCGAAGTCGTACGCCTGCAGCTCGCGCACCTTGCCGGCCAGGTCGTCGGGCAGGAAGTCGAGGCGCAGATTGCGCTCGGCGGCCGTGTTGCGGGCGGTCTCGGCGCGCCGCTCGTCGCCCGTGCGGGCGGCCTGGGCCTCGGCGTCGCGGCGGGCGTTGTCGACGGCGTGGCGCTCCTCGTCGACGATGTCGTCGAGTTCGCGGGCGATCTCGTCATAGACACCGCCGAGGTCGAAGCGTGCGAGGCGATCCTGGCGCTCCTGGCGCAGCTTCTCCAGCAGTTCGCGCACGCCGGCGAGGCGGTCGCCGTTGCGGTCGCGCAGACCCTGGTGCATCATCCGTCGCAGCGCGGCATTGACGTCGCCGTGGTACAGCAGCTCGTCGGTCAGCTCGTCGAACAGCGCGTCGCCGTCCAACTCGAAGCCCTGCTGGGACCCGTCCCACCGCGAGTACGTGAAGCGAGGCGGCACGACGTCACGCTACTGCCGCGCCGTATCCTGGGAGGATGCGGGTTCCGAGGACGTTTGCCTTCTTGGACCTGTCCGGTTTCACGAACTACACGGCTGCGTTCGGCGACGACGCCGCCGGGCGGCTGCTCAGCGCGTTCCGCACGATCGTGCGGGAGGTCGCCTCGGAGCGCGGCGTGCGCATCGCCAAGTGGCTCGGCGACGGGTGCATGATCGTCGCCGTCGACCAGGCCGACTGCATCGCCTTCACGCTCGACCTGGAGGCGCGTGCCGCCGAGGTCTGCTCCCCGCTGACGCTGCGCGCCGGGCTGGCCAGCGGGTACGCGCTGCTGTTCGAGGGCGACGACTACATCGGCTCGGCCGTCAACATGGCCGCCCGCCTCTGCGACGTCGCCAAGGGCTTCGAGGTCCTGATCCCGACGATGGGCCTGGAGCGGCTGCCAGAGGGCGTCGTGGCCACGCCCCACGGCGCCGTCGACCTGGCCGGGTTCCCCGGCACGATCGAGGTGTACGAGCTGAGCGGCGTCCCCAAGCCGGCGACGCAGCACGACACCGGCGAACTCTGGACGCGCACACCGTTCATGTAAGCCCGTTCCGTCCTTTCCAACCGGCCCGAACGGGCCGGTTGGAAAGGACAGTTCGGGCTCTCGACGGGCGTCAGCTGCGGCCGCGGTAGGTCGCCCGCTGACCCGACGCGTCCTTGTTCAACCGCTTGGAGAGGTGCAGCCCTTCCAGCACGAAGGCGGCAGCGGCGGCCACGGCGGCGGGTGACTCGTCTCCTCCGGTCAGCGCGACGACAGGCGGCCGTAGCGCCGGCACCGCCTCGACGACGGCGGCGAGGTCGGCGGAGGCGATGTCCTCGCCAGTGTGGGCGATCGCACCCTCCTCGAACGCAGTCACGATGTCCCGCGTGTGCTCCGGGGCCACGCGCTCCTTGAACACCGTCAGCACGGCGCTCTTGACGAGGTTGTCGAAGACGGCGCCCTCACGGCCCTCGTCGAGCGACTCGATTTCGATCTTGCCGCCCGAACTGGCGGCGAGTGCGTCGAGGTCGTCGACACGGGGCACGACGATGCGCTCCCCCGAGCGCAACCCTCGGCGTAGCGCGTTGGCGGCCACCGCTTCGGAGTTGGTGACCGACACTCGCACGCTGACACCGCTGCGCTGGTTGACGTGGGTGCTCGAGCGGGCCAGGTGGCTGATCGTGGCGATGATCTCGGCCAGGTACGCGGGCACGCGCACGTCGACGCCGCCGACCGGCGTGGCCCGAGCCTCCTGGGCGACGATGGCCATCTCCGTGGCCACGTCGAGCGGGTAGTGCGTGCGGATCTGGCTGCCGAAGCGGTCCTTCAGCGGCGTGATGATGCGGCCGCGATTCGTGTAGTCCTCGGGGTTCGCCGAGGCGACGAGCAGGACGTCGAGCGGGAGGCGGATCTTGTACCCACGGATCTGCACGTCGCGCTCCTCGAGCACGTTGAGCAGGCCGACCTGGATGCGCTCGGCAAGGTCCGGCAGTTCGTTGATGGCGAAGATGCCGCGGTTCGTGCGCGGGACGAGCCCGTAGTGCACTGTCAGCTCGTCGGACAGGTAGCGACCCTCGGCCACCTTGATCGGATCGACCTCGCCAATGAGGTCGGCGATGGAGGTGTCCGGCGTGGCCAGCTTCTCGCCGTAGCGGTCGTCGCGGTGGACCCACGTCAGCGGCGTGTCGTCTCCGTGCTCGGCGACGAGATCGCGGGCGTGGCGGGACACCGGCTGGAACGGGTCGTCGTTGATCTCACTCCCGGCGACGATCGGCATCCACTCGTCGAGCAGCCCGGTCAGCGAGCGGATCATGCGCGTCTTCGCCTGGCCCCGCTCGCCGAGGAAGATCACGTCGTGGCCGGCGAGCAGCGCGTTCTCGAGTTGCGGCAGCACGGTCTGCTCGTAGCCGAGCACGTGCGCGAACAGCGGTTGCCTGCTGCGGATGCGCTCGACGGCGTTCGCCCGCACCTCCTCCTTCACCGGGCGCGAAACCCAGCCCGACTCCCGGAGCTGCCCGACAGTGGCTGGACGCGCGGCCATCGGCAGCGAACCTATCGCCGGCCGCCGGTGCCGCGCCGGCAGCACGGGGCCGACGCGCTCAAACAGCGTCTGGGCGCGCACCCCTGACCCGACCCTCGATAGTGGGAACGTGCGCGCCCCAGATGCCCGTTTGGGGGGGACCAGGGGGCAGGCGCGGCCGGAGCGTTAGCCTCGCCGGCCGTGGAGTTGACGGGGCCGTGGAGGGCGATGGCCGCCGACGACGACCTCCGCCGCGACGGCATCGGGCTCGACCTCGACGACACTGCGTGGCTCGACGTCGCCGTGCCCGGCCACTGGCGTGGCCACCCGCAGCTGGCCACGAGCGACGGTCCGATCCTCTATCGCCACCGCTTCACGCGCCCCCCGCCGGAACCCGGCCGGCGGCGGTGGGTCACGTTCGACGGGCTCTTCTACCAGGCCGACGTGTGGCTCGACGGCGCCTACCTCGGCGACCCCGAGGGCTACTTCTTCCCGCACAGCTTCGACATCACCGCGCTCTCGCGTCTCGGCGAGGACCACGTGCTCGCCGTCGAGGTCACGTGCAACCCCGAGCGCGGAACCAGCGGTCGGCGCAATATCACCGGGCTGTTCCAGCACTCCGAGGCCGTCGACCGGGACTGGAACCCCGGCGGCCTGTGGCGCCCGGTGCTCGTCTACGACACCGGTCCGGCCAAGCTCGACCGGCTGCGTGTCCTCTGTCGCGACGCCGACGAGACGCGCGCCCACCTGCGCCTGGCCGCGGTCATCGACAGCGACGTCGCCCGCACCGTCCGGCTGCGCACGACGGCCGACGGCGCCGTCGTCGGCGAGACCGAGCACACGCTCGCCGCCGGGATCAACGAGATCGAATGGGCGCTCGACGTCGACCAACCCCGCCTGTGGTGGCCGCACGCGCTGGGCGACCAGCCGCTGACCGACATCGATGTGGAGCTGCTCGTCGACGGCGCGCCGAGCGACAGACGGTCGCGGAGCACCGGGCTGCGCGAGGTGGCGTTCAACGACTGGGTGTGCTCGATCAACGGCGAGCGCCTGTTCCTCAAGGGCGCCAACCTCCTGCCGACGCGACCGGGGCTGGCGGACGCCACGGCGGCCGCCGTGCGTGCCGACGTCGAGCTGGCGATCGAGGCCGGCCTCGACGTGCTGCGCGTGCAGGCGCACATCGCCGGGGCCGAGCTGTACCGCGCCGCCGACGAGTTGGGCATGTTGCTGCTGCAGGACTTTCCGCTGCACTGGGGCTACGCCCGCCAGGTGCGCAGGGAGGCCGTCCGCCAAGCCCGCGAAGCCGTCAACGCGCTCGGCCACCACCCCTCGATCGTGCAGTGGTGCGCCCATGACGAGCCGATCGCCGACGCCCCGCAGGTCGACGGCGCCGACGGTCGCGGCCGCCGTCTCCGGCGGTTCGTCAAGCAGCAGGTGCCGTCGTGGAACAAAACGGTGCTCGACCGCTGGGTCCGGCGGGCCTTCGAGCAGGCCGACCCGACGCGGCCAACCGTCGCCCACGGCGGCGTCGTGCCCAGCCTGCCGCGGCTCGACGGGACGGACAGCCACCTCTGGCTCGGCTGGCACCGCGGCGAGATCGGCGAGCTGGCCGACCGGGCCCGCCTGTTCCCCCGCGTCGTGCGGTTCGTCAGCGAGTTCGGGGCGCAGTCCGTGCCCGACTCGGCATCCGAGTTCGTCGCCACGGCGGCGTGGCCCGACCTCGATTGGGACGCGCTGCGCGACCACCACGGGCTGGAGGTCGACGTCATGCAGCAGCGGTTCCCGCCCGCCGACCACCCGACGTTCGCCTCGTGGCGCACGGCCACGCAGCGCTACCAGGCCTCGCTGCTGCGCCAGCAGATCGAGACGCTGCGCCGTCTCAAGTACCGCCCGACCGGCGGCTTCTGCTTCTCGTGGCTCGCCGACCCCGCGCCGATGATCTCGGCGTCCGTGCTCGACCACGAGCGTCGCCCGAAGCTGGCGTGGGCGGCCGTCGTCGAGGCCTGCCGGCCGGTAATCGTCGTCACCGACCCGTTGCCGGCGATCGTCGTCGCCGGCACGCGCCTCGACCTCGACGTCCACGTCGTCAACGACCTGCGGGTGGCTGTGGTCGACGCGTCGATCTCGGTCACGTGCACGTGGCGCGGCGGGCGGCGCGATTGGGCCTACCGAGGCGACATCGCCGCCGACGCCTGCACCAAGGTGGCGACCTTGGAGCTGACGGTGCCGGACGGACCCGGTGAGCTGCTGCTTGGCCTCGCCCTCGCCGGCCGGGACGAGGACGGCGAACGCGTCGAGTACGCCCGCCGCACCGGCGCCCGCATCGCACCCCGCTGAACCGTCCGCTTGTGCGCAGCGGGCTCAGTGGGCGCCCCGGGCTGACAGCATCACCAGCGGGGTAAGGGCGATGATCTTGATGTCGAGGAAGAATGCCCAACATTCCAAGTAGGCCTCGTCGTAGCAGACGCGGTCGTCGGCCTTCACCCGGGAGCGGCCGTTGATCTGCCAGAGCGCTGTCAAACCCGGGCGCATCGACAGGTAGGCGCCCGTCCGGGGCTCCCAGTCCGCTAGTTCACGGGCAGTCGAGCTGGCTCGGCGGGCCAGTTCGCGCAAGGTGAAGGTGCGGGGCCACGCCCCGGGTCGACGCCGATCACATCCCGCAGGTGGGCTCGAGTCATGGTCAGCACGAGATTGGCGCCGTCGGTGGCCAGGATGGTGGGGTCGAGGACTCGCGAGACGTGGCCGTCCAGCGCGATGCCGACCGCGGCGGCGGCGATCGTGTGGCGGTCCAGGGCCGCCACGTGACGTCGGCGGCAACCACATGCGCATCTGCGGCGCGTGTGGCACCGGCCGGCTGGGGCCTGCCGCTCGTCAGCGCCGAGTTGCAGCTCACGGCGCGTCGCCCGACGCCCTGATCCCGCCCGCCCGACGGATCAGTCCGTTGGTGAACGCTCGAGCCATCGCCGAAGCGTCTCCGTCGTCCAGGTGGCGACTCCAGTCCCAAGGAAGTCGTTGTCGTTCGTCCAGATGTCCGCCGACAACGCGAGAGCGCATGCGACCACCGGCCAGTCGCCTGGATCGCGCAACGAACGCAAGCGTGCCTCGTCCTCGAGCGCCGTGTAGATGCCGGCGTCGAGGACGATGACGTTGGCCTCGATGGCGTCAAGGCCGACAGAGCTGAGTTCGTCGCTCATGGACCGGTCAAGGCCACGACGCCGGGCGAAGGCGGCGATCCGTCGTGGGAGCTCGATGCGAACTTCGTTCCACATCTGTTCCGGGAGGAACAGCTCCAGCCGATCGTCGCCGAGGCGGTCGCGTCCCGACGTCCGAAGCAGCTCGCCGACCAGCACGCTGGTGTCAACGACCAGCCGCATCAGCGCGAACGGCGCTTGCCCGACAGCGCCCGGACCACGTCATCCTCGTCAACACCGGCGCGAACCATGACGTCGGCGACGACTTCGCCGAGCCGACCCAGGGCGGCTCGTCCAGCCCGGCGGTCCTTGGCGGTGATTGGCACGAAGAACCCGATCGGCTCGCCATGGCGCTCGATCACCAGCGTCTCACCTGCCGCCATGATCGTTGTCGCCTGATCCCGAAACTCCCTGACTCCGACCGACCTCACGATCCCACCTCCACGTTTGTGACCACGAGTGTAGCCACACTGCCGGGGGCATCTCTGATCACGGGCGGCTCAACGCAGCTCGAGGCGCACAGGCCGGCCGGTGAACTGAGCGAGGCGATCGGCGGCGGCGGCGACCGCCGCCCAGTCCGAGGCATCGACGTCGCCGGCGACCGCCACGGTGACCAGGTCCCCGCCTGAGGACAGCTGGCGGCGTCGCCACCATCCGGCGTCGTGGCGGTCGACGATCACCAGCCCGCCGCCGGCCTCGGCGAACGAGTGAGCCGCCGTCCCGCGTGGATGACCGCTGTGCCGCGGGAAGTTCGTCGTCTTGTACGTCAGGAAGGCCTCGTCGAACGTCGGCAGGAGGAAGGCGCGGGCGCATCCGCTCGCCGGCTTCGGTCCGTTCGGGATCGAACCACAGTGTCTCGCCGTCACCTCGACGGCCGCGAGTCGCCCATCGAGACGGCGAGCGCGGCGGTGATCTCGAAACTAGGTCAACCTCGTCCAGCGCAAGAGGTCGGTGACGGCGACCGGACCGTGACCGCCAAAGAAGCTGCCGACCAGCTCGCGAACGGCGTCGTCCCGGTCGCCGGCCGGCGCCGGCGCGACGACGTCGTCGAGGAGGGCGTACGTGTGGACCCGCCCGTCGCGCCGCGGGTCCGAGCAGATCAGGGCGCGCAGCTCGGCCAGCAGCAGCAGGTGTCCGACCTGCTCGTTGGCGCTCGACAGGCCGCGCGCGCAACGCGGTGACGATCTCGCGCCGCGTCCGGAAGGTGCGGCCGGCGAGCAGGCCGGCGAGCGCGGCGTGTGTGGACTCGACGGTCGACGCGTCGACGCCGAGCTGGCGATGGCGGGCAGCCATCCCCGACTCGACCTTCGGCGACGTCAGCGCCAGCAGCCAACGCAGGTC
>JALZMG010000415.1 GCA_030858325.1 Actinomycetota bacterium
GCGCCGCAGCCCGTGTCCGGACGCGGCTCGATCGGCCGGTCGCCGCGGCGGTGCAATCGTCGGTCGCCGACGCCGCCGAGCATCTCCATCGGCTCGTCGGGCCGGGCTTCGTCGTACGCGCCGGGACGCGCCGCCTGCCAGATGTGCACCGGTACGTCCGCGGGATCGAGTACCGCCTCGACCGGCTCAGCGACGACGTCGCCAGGGACCGGCGGCGGATGGCCGAGGTCGTCCCGCTGGAGCAGCGGCTGGCGTCCGCCGTCCGTGCCGCCGGGCGGCGGGGGCAACCGGCGGCAGCCGTCTCCGAACTCGGCTGGCAGAGGGAGGAGCTGCGGATGAGCCTGTTCGCCCAGCCGCTCGGCGTCTACGGCCAGGTCAGCGCGCAGCGTCTCGGCCAGGCGCTCGACGCCCTGATCGCCTGAGTCGGGCGGCCGGGTCAGTTGAGAGCGAGGAGGTCGACGACGAACACGAGCGTCTCGCCGCCTTTGATCACGCCGCCGGCACCCCGGCTGCCATAGCCCAGTTCGGGAGGGATGGTCAGCCGCCGGCGGCCACCGACGTGCATGCCGGCGACCCCCTGGTCCCAGCCCTGGATCACCTGGCCGGCGCCGAGGCGGAAGTCGAACGACGCACGACGATCCCACGACGCGTCGAATTGCTTGCCGCTCGAC
Source organism: Actinomycetota bacterium (assembly GCA_030858325.1). GTDB lineage: Bacteria > Actinomycetota > Acidimicrobiia > Acidimicrobiales > Ilumatobacteraceae > JALZMG01. Next base: position 672 of record JALZMG010000415.1, read on the forward strand.
CAGGCGACGCCGACATAGTGGACGGCGACGTTGCAACCGTTCGTGGCTTCGTCGCCGTCACCGACGACGAGGTCCTCGGTGACGAGTTCGGTCGGTGGATCGCCGTCGGGGATCACGACGGTGGGCTTGTTCGAGTCGGTCATCGGTGCGGCACCGTAGCTGCCGGTCCCGCTCAGTCCCCGCCGCGCAGCGCAGCGGCCGGGACGCCGCTCGGATGCTCCGGCGACTCCTCACGCAACGTGGCCACGAGCGTGACGAGCCGAGCCATCACGGCATCGGCAGCGGCGCGGATCTCACCGGGCGGCGGGTCGTCGGTGGTGACGAGGCGGCGGACGTCGATCGGATCGCCGACCTCGACGCGCACCCGTGGCCGGCGCACGACGTTGGAGAGCATGCGCCACAGGATGCGGCGCCGGCCGACGACCTCGTGGGCGCCGACGATCGCCACCGGCACGATCGGGGCGCCGCTGCGCAGCGCCAGGCGCACGGCGCCCGTCTTCGCCCGTTCCGGCCACATCGCCGGATCCCTCGTGATGCGACCCTCCGGGTACAGGCCGATCGCCTCGCCGGCGGCCAGCGCTTCGAGCGCCGTGTCCAGCGCGTGGACCGCGGACGGCCCGCCACGGTTCACGGGGATGAACCCGAGGCGGCGAGCGACCCGGCCGATCACCGGCGCCCGGAACACGCCGGACGTCGCCAACAGCCGCAGCGACCGTCCGAGACGGCGGCAGGCCAGCGCGAGGAGGACGCCGTCGGCGTAGCTGGTGTGGTTGGAGATGACGATGATCGGCCCGTCCGGCAACCCGTTGGCGGCGGCCCGCTGGCCGCGCCGGCGGGCCAACGTGAGCCGCGTCGTCAACGTGGCCACGGTGCCGACGACGGCGGCGAGCGTGGCGTAGAGGACGGCCCCGCCGACTCCAGGGCGCGTCCACCGTTGGCTCACGGCCGGAGCGTACGCGGTGCACGACGTCGCTCACCGGCTCAGGCCGCCAGGCGCTGGCGGTCGAAGACGGCGCTGCCGCGACGGCCGACCACCGTGCCGGCGGGGAAGGTGGCACACGTGCGCACGATGTCGACGACGTACTCGTCGACGAGATCAACCGTTTCCGACGGATCGTCGAGCAGCTCGAGCCAGCCTCCTCGCTCGAGCCAGTCGTACACCGCCGTGCGCAGCTCGTCGTCGCCGATGTGCGCGTGCTCGACGACCATCGCCGTCGTCGTGGCCCGCGCGCTCGCCATGCCGGCGAAGCCGCGTCCGCATCCACACTCGTCTGGCCGGCAGCATTCCATCGAGCCGACCGTGACGAGCTCGCCCTCGACGGTCCAGCTGTAGTCGTCGGCCACGTGGCCCTGGGTCTCGTTCGTCGCCACCAACACCTTCATCGTTGCCTCCTGTCGTCTCGACCGACCACGCCATGCGGTCGTCGGGACCGATCATGAACGGTGGGTCTCACATCGAGCCGGCGTGCCAGCCTGAGGTCGTGGAACTCCCGAAGACGGCGACGGTCGATGGGCTGCTCGCGGCGTGGGCCGCGGAGGCGCCCGGCGACGTCATCGCCGTGGAACACCAGGGGCGACGCCGCTCGCTGACGATCGGGACGCTCTACGGGCGGGCAGGTCCGCTGGCGGTTGGGCTGGTCGCCCTCGGCGCCAGCCCGGACCGTCCGGTGGTGGCCTGGCTGCCCAACGGCCTGGAGTGGCTCGAGGTCGTCGCCGCAGCCGCCCGCGGCGGCTTCCCCGTCGTCGGCCTGAACACGCGCTACCGCTCCGACGAACTCCGTCACGTCGTCGAGCGGTCCGACGCGGCGGTGCTGCTGGCCGTCGACGAACTGGCCGGCACGCCGTGTGCGGACGTCATCGCCGCCGCCGACATCGACCCCTCGGTCGCCGTCGTGGTCGTCGGTGACCGCAGTGCCGGCTGGGAGCGCCTCGGACGCGCCGTCCACGACTGGGGAACGGTGGCCGGCCTCGGCGCCGGGCGAACGGATCGAGTCGCGCGACCAGACGACCTGCTGATCGCGTTCACGACCTCCGGCACGACCGGCCGGCCCAAGCTGGCCGCCCACGACCAGGCCGGCGTGGCCCGCCACGCGCTGGCCGACGCGGCGGCGTTCGACGTGCGGCCCGGCGACCGAGTGTTGATCGATCTGCCGCTGTGCGGCACGTTCGGGTTCAGCTCGCTGATGCAGTCGATCGGTGGGCGGGCGAGATGCCTGCTCGGCACGCACTTCGACCCCGTGGAGTCGGCGCGGGCGATTGTTGCCGGCGGCGTGACCCACTGCAACGCCACCGACGACATGCTCGCCCGCATCCTCGACACGGCGATCGTCCGCGCCGGCGAGCACCGCTGGCGAGAGGGCGCGTTCGCCGACTTCGTCAACGCCGGTCACGCCGTGGCGGCACGGGCCGAGCGTGACCTCGGCGTCCGTCTCACCGGCGTGTACGGGATGTCCGAGGTGTTCGCCCTGCTCGCCCGATGGCCGGCGACCATGCCCGTCGACCGACGCCATCGCGCCGGCGGTATCCCCGTCGATCCCGACCTCCACGTGCGCGTGACGGATCCGCAGACAGGGGCGGTGCTGCCGGCTGGCGCCGACGGCGAGCTCGGCTTCCGGGGCCCGCAGGTCCTGCAGCGCTACCTCGGCGACCCCGCGGCGACGGCCGCAGCCATCGGCGACGACGGGTGGTTCCGTTCCGGCGACCTCGGCCGTCTCACCGACGACGGGGGCTTCGAGTACCTCGCCCGCCTCGGCGACAGCCTGCGGCTCCGCGGCTTCCTCGTCGACCCGGCGGAGATCGAGCGACGCCTGGAGACCCATCCGGCGGTCGCGCTGGCCCAGGTCGTCGGCGCCGAGCGACCGGGCCGCGGTCAGGTCGCCGTTGCCTTCGTGCGTCTCGTGGCCGCGGCCACGGACCCTGGCGAGGCGACGCTGCGCGCCCACTGCGCGGCGGGGATCGCCGACTTCAAGGTGCCGCGGCGGATCGTCGTCGTCGACGACTTCCCGTCCGTCGACGGCCCCAACGGTCGCAAGATCCGCAAGCACGACCTGCGCGAGCGCGCCGCCACCCTGGTTGCCATCGGCGACCCAGCGGGCGCGTCAGAGCGGGGTGACGTCGCCTGACGCCCACTGCTCGACGAGGCGGAACTTCTGGACCTTGCCGGAGCCGGTCAACGGGAACTCCTCGACGCGCAGCCAGTGGACGGGTGTCTTGTGCGCCGCCAGGTGGTCGCGCGTCCAGGTCCGCAACTCGGCGACGGTGGGCGCCGTGCCGGCGGCCGGGCGGACGAACGCGGCGACGACCTCGCCCCAGCGCTCGTCGGGCAGGCCGACGACGGCGACGTCGGCCACGGCGTCGTGGCGGAACAGGCAGTCCTCGATCTCGCGCGGGTAGATGTTCTCGCCGCCGCGGATGATCATGTCCTTGAGCCGACCGACGATCGAGCAGTAGCCGCGCTCGTCCATCGTGCACAGGTCACCGCTGTGCAGCCAGCCGTCGGCATCGATCGTCTCGGCGGTCGCCTCCGGCATCTCGTGGTAGCCGAGCATCGTCAGGTACCCGCGGGCGCAAAACTCTCCGGGCTCGCCGATGGGGACGGTGGCGCCGGAGGCGTCGACGAGCTTGACCTCGACCCACGGCATCGGCTGGCCGAGCGTGCCGGCCTTGTCCTCGATGGTGTCGTCCGGTCGCGTCATCGTCGCCACCGGTGACATCTCCGTCTGCCCGAACACGATCGTGAACGGGGCGCCCAGCTCGGACTCGAAGCGCTGCACCATCGGCGCCGGCACGGTCGAACCACCGGACGTGATGACGCGGACGCTGGAGAGGTCGCGCGACCCGTACGTCGGGTGCTCGAGCATTGCCAGCAGCATCGTCGGCACACCCAGCATGGCCGTGACGCGGTGCTCCTCCATGACGTCGAGCACGTGGCCGGGTTCGAACTCCTCCACCAGCACCAGCGTCCCCCTGATCGCCACCGCCCCGAGCACGGCGAGCACCGAGCCGCCGGTGTGGAACAGCGGCATCACGCCGAGCAGGGCGTCGCCCGATCGCACGCCGTTGCGGTCCATCGTGTGGTGGCCGTTGTTGGCGATGCCCCGGTGGTGGAGCATCGCCCCCTTCGGGAAGCCCGTCGTGCCCGACGTGTACTGGATCATCACCAGATCGTCCGGCCCGACGGTGCGCAGCTCGTCGTCGATGGAGCGGCCTGCGGCGACGAGTGCGTCGAGCGCCTGCAGCTCGATGATCTCGCGCACGGTCGGGCAGCGGGCCTGCAGTTCGGTGCTGATTGCGGCCAGGTCGCGGCCGCGGTAGGCGCTGCTGGCGATGACGCCGCACGCGTGCGACTGGCTGAGCACATACGCCGCCTCGTCGTCGGTGAAGTTCGGGTTGACGGTGACGACGACGAGGCCGGCGACGGCGACGGCGAACTCGGCGACGACCCACTCCGGCACGTTCTGGCCCCAGATGGCCACGCGCTCGCCGGGCTCGTAGCGCCGCTGCAGGACGCGGGCCAGGGCCTGTGCGTCGGCGAGCAGTTCGGCGTAGGTCCACCGGCGTGGGTCGCGGGTGCCGAACAACGCGAGCTGATCGGGCGCCGCGCCAGCGGCCTCCTCCAGCAGATCGCCGAGCGTCAGCTCGCGCACCGCCGGCACGTCGGGTCCGGTGGCCTCGCTCAGCCGGGGCGCGGATGTCTCGGCCGCGTCGCCGGCATCACCGCGCCCGTCGTCGCGGTCGTCGATCGTCTCGGTCATGGCCTGTCTTCCTCGTCGTGTGGACGGTCGCGTTCGCCGTAGTCGCCGAACGGGCGGTCACGCTCGCGGACGGCTTGGCGGAAGCCGACGTCCTGGGAGCGGCTGACGAAGTCGATGCCCTCCTGGCTGTGGCGGGCGACGCCGTCGAACAACGTGCCGAGGCGGCGCGACGACGGTGGGTCGTATTGATGGTCGGCGACCGCGTTCAGCGCCCACGTGATCATCTCCAACTGGTTGGCCGGGACCATGGCGATGCGCTGGGCCAGGGCCATCGAGTGCGCGGCCAGGTCGGCATCGGCGACGACTTCGAGCACGACGCCCATCGCCGCCGCTTCGGCGGCCGTGAACTCGTCGCCGGTGAGCATGTAGCGGCGGGCGTGTTGCAGGCCCATCCTGGCGACCCACGTCCACGGCGCCTCGGGCACGCCCCAGACCCGGGATGGCGGGTAGCCGAAGCGGGCCGACTCGGCGGCGACGATCAAGTGGGCGTTGAACACGATGTTCGTCCCGCCGGCGATGCACCAGCCCTGGACGGCGGCCACAGTCGGCTTGCCGGAGTCGTGCAGCTTGGCCCACGTCGAGGCGAACGAACCGATCATGTGCTGGTCGGCGGCGCTGTCCCACGCCGGCGCCGCCGGGCGGGCGTCGTCGGCGGCCTGCGCGGCGGTGGACCAGTCGAGCCCGTAGCCGGCACAGAACGCCGGGCCCAGCGCATCGAGCAGGATGACCCGCACGGCGCGGTCGGACTGGGCGTCGTCGAGCGCCGCGCCCAGCTCGTCACGCAGCTGCGGCGTGATCGTGTTGTACGCATCGGGCCGGCACAGCGTCAGCCGCCGCACCGCCCCCACCGATGACACTTCGACGGCCCGCTCCACACCCCCGTTGTAGTCGTTCTGTCCGTTCCGATCGGCCCGACC
>JALZMG010000428.1 GCA_030858325.1 Actinomycetota bacterium
GGCGATGGCCGCGCGGATCTCGTCGCCGGCGTCACCCAACGTCATCTCCACCGCGTCGACCGTGACGACCTGTCCGCGCTGGTGCCTCACCCGCCGAGCGCGCCGGTGAGGTCCTGCAGGTCGGCGAAGCGCAGGACGAGGCCCGGCAGCACGCCGAGCACGATCGTGCCGGCGCACGTGATGGCCAGCGCGGCCATGATCGGGGGCGGAGTGACGATCGCCGTCGTGTCGCCGTCCGGCGCCTCGTTCATCCACATCTCGCGCATCACGCGCAGGTAGTAGGCGGCGGCGATCGCCGTGTTCACCGCGCCGATCACGGCGAGCGCGTATGCCGCGCCGCCGCCGGCGTCGAGCACGGCCTTGAACGCGTTGAACTTGGCGATCCATCCGCCGAGCGGAGGGATGCCGGCGAGTGAGGCCAGGAACAGCGTCATCAGGACGGCCATACCGGGGGCGTAGCCGATGAGCCCTCCGAACGAGCTGATCTCGCCACTGCGCGTCTTGCGCGAGACGGCGATGACCACGGCGAACGCGCCGAGGTTCGTGAAGCCATAGACGAGCAGGTAGACGACGACGGCCTTCATCGCCGGTTCGGCGGCCTGTCCGGTCCCGACGAACGCCAGCGGCATCAGGATGAAGCCGCCCTGGCTCACGCTGGAGTAGGCGAGGAGGCGCACGATGTTCGTCTGGCGCAGTGCGATCACGTTGCCGACGGTCATCGTCAACGCCGAGAGCACCCAGACCAGCGGCCCGTACACGCCGTCGGCGCTGGGGAAGGCGATGAAGATGACGAGGATCAAAGCGACGAAGCCGGCCGCCTTGGAGGCGACGGACAAGAACGCCGTCACCGGCGTCGGCGCGCCCTCGTACGTGTCAGGCGCCCACGCATGGAACGGCACGGCGGACACCTTGAACGCAAAGCCGGCGACGACGAACACGATGGCGACGATCTGCAGTGCGATCAGCTCGCCGTCGACGAGCGCGGCGCCGATGTCGGTCAGCTTCGTCGAGCCGGTGGCGCCGTACAGCAGGCTCATCCCGTACAGCAGCACGGCACTGGCGAACACGCCGAGGAGGTAGTACTTGACGCCGGCCTCGTTGCTCTTTGGATCACGTTTGCGCCACGCCGCCAGCATGTAGGCGGGGATGGACAGCAGCTCCAGCGCCACGAACACGCTGACCAGGTCGCGGCTGGACGTCATCATCACCATGCCGAGCACGCTGGCCAGCAGCAGCACGTAGAACTCACCCTGGTAGTAGCCGCCCTCCTCCAGCGACGTCTGGCTCATCAGCACGACGACGTACGCGGCGAGGAGGAACAGCGCCTTCATGATCAGTGCAAAGTCGTCGATCACGTAACGGCCGTCGAACAGGATTCGCGCCTCGCTGTCGCCGATCACGGCCAGCGTCACGATCGGGACGAACGCGCCGAGCAGGACGAAGCCGGTGAGCGACGCCGTGGCCCACTTCTTGCCCTCTTCCACGAGGAGGTCGGTGGCCAACACGATGTTGATGCCGACGATCAGCACCAGTTCGGGGGCGAGGGCGTGCCAGTCGATCGTCGGCGTGTCCCACTCCGCCAGCTGGGCGATCACGCCAATCATCGTCCGAAGTACTCCTCGAGGCGGCCGACGAGCTCGGTGACGCCAGGGTCGAGGATCCGGAACAGCATCTGCGGGTACACGCCGAGAGCGATGATCAACAGCAGCATCGGCGTCCACGCGATCCACTCGATGACGTTGACGTCGTGGACGTCGTCATCGTGGCTGTCGGCGGCGTGCTCGTCGTGCACGGCTGCGCCGACCGCCTGCGGCGTGGCGTGCGGCGTGAATTCGGGATTCGGTGCGCCGAACGCGGTGCGCTGGTACAGCCACAGCAGGTAGCCGGCGGCGAAGACCGTGCCCAGCGCGGCGAGCACCATCAGTGTGCGGAACAGCGGCTGGGACAGCCCGGCCGCTTCGAGCGGGTTGTAGGCGGACAGGATCGCCGGGAACTCGCCCCAGAAGCCGGCCAGGCCGGGGAGGCCGAGGCTGGCCATGGCGCAGAAGCCGAGGATCCACCCGAGCCGCGGCATCGTCACGAGCAGGCCGCTGAGGCGGCGGATCTCGAGCGTGTGGTAGCGGTGTTTGATGGAGCCGGCGAGGAAGAACAGCATCCCTGTGATCAGGCCGTGGGCGACCATGCCGAAGAGGGCGGCATTGATGCCGAACTCCGTCAGCGTGGAGATGCCGAGCATGACGAAGCCCATGTGGGCGACGGAGGAGAAGGCGATCAGCCGCTTCATGTCGGTCTGGGCGAGACAGCACAGCGCGCCGTAGAGGATGCCGATCACGGCGAGGATGCCGATCACCGGCGCCCACGCCTTGGCGCCTTCGGGCAGGAACGGGATGGCGATGCGCACGAAGCCGTACGTGCCGAGCTTCAGCATGACCGCGGCCAGGATCACCGAGCCCTGTGTCGGCGCCTGCGTGTGGGCATCTGGCAGCCACGTGTGGAACGGGAACATCGGGACTTTGACGGCGAAGCCGACGAACATGCCGGCGAAGATCCAGATCTGTGCGGTCCGCCCGATCTCGCTCGTGCCGGCCACCTCGACGAAGTGGAGGAACGAGAAGCTCTCCCCGCCGGCGCGGTAGAACAGGGCGAGGAAGGCGACGAGCATCAGTGCCGAGCCGAACATCGTGTAGAGGAAGAACTTCAGCGAGGCGTACTGGCGCTGCTCGCCGCCCCACACGCCGATCATGAAGTACATCGGCAGCAGCACGACTTCGAAGAAGACGAAGAACAAGATCAGGTCCTGGGCGATGAACGTCCCGGCGAGACCCGTCTGCAGCACGAGCATCAGGATCAGGAACGCCTTCGGGTTGCCGGCCTCCGGCATGTCGTCGAACGTGTAGATCACGACGACGAGCGTGATGAAGCTGGACAACAGGTACAGCGGCAGGCTGATCCCGTCGAGGCCGATCGTGTAGTTGGAGTTGATGACCGAGATCCACTCGCTGTCGGCGAAGAACTGCAGCGACGAAGCGCGGTCGAAGTCGAACTGGGTCAGCGTGTAGATGTGCAGCGCGAATGTGGCCAGTGCGGTGACAAGGGCGATCTGCTTGTGCGCCATGATGCGCGTCCCCGGGACGAACATCATCACCAGCACGCCGACCATCGGCGCAAAGGTGCCGACGCTCAGCAGCCAGTTCTGATCAGCGATGGTTTGCATGGCGATTCATCAGCCTCACACGTTGACGAGCACGAGCACGACGGCGGCGATCGCGGCCGCCCCGAAGAGCAGCGCACCGTACTGGTTGACCTTGCCGGACTGCACCGGCTGCAGCGCGGTGCCGGTGCCGGTGGCGACGGTCCCGGAACCGTTGACCGCGCCGTCGACGACGCGCTGGTCGATGTTGCGGTAGAACCATCCGCCGGCCCGGCGCCCGCCGGCGGCGGCACCGTTGACGAGACCGTCGATGATGTGCTGGTTGACCCAGTAGCCGGCCCTGGCGATCGGGTGGGCGATGCCGCGGATGATGACGTTCTCGTAGAGCACGTCGAGGTAGTACTTGTTGGCGAGGAACGCATAGCCGATGCGGGCGGGGGCGAAGCGCTGGGTCAGGCCGACGAGGCGGCGATCGCGCTTGGTGTACAGGGCCACGCAGACCACCCAGCTGCTGACGATGCCGGCGAAGACGATGCCCAGCGAGAGCGCCGCCTTCGACCACTTGAACTCGGCGTGGTCGATCGTCGGGAAGAAGCACGCACCCTCCGCCGGCGCCTCGTGGCCGCAGCCGGTGGCGTGTGACTCCTCGCCTGCTGCGCCCTCCTCGCCTTCCTCCGTCGTGACCTGACCGCCCGGTGCGCGCAACAGTCCCGCTGCGGCGGCGTCCTCGGCGGGGGTGGCCTCCGGCTGCCCCGCCGTCGCTTCGACGGCCTCCGGGCGCGGTTCGACGTACTCCTTGAACTGCTCGAAGTCCTCGCCGAATGGCACGGCGTTGACGAACCCTGCCGTGACGGCGAGGAAGGCGAGGATGACGACGGGGACGAGGATCAGCTTCGGCGACTCGTGCGGGCCGTGGCTGGCGTGGCTGTCGTGATGGTCGTCGCTGCTGCCGTCGGCGACGTGGCCGTCGTGCCCCTCGGCGAGTTCGTCGGCGACGTGCAGGGCCGGCTCGCTGTCGACGTCGCGGGCGTCGCCGCTGTGGCGCGACGTCACGACTTCGTGGCCGGCGACGGGATGCCCCGCGGCCGCCGTGGCCAACGCCAACTCCGGCGTCACCTGGCCGATGTCGAGCGGCGGCTCGTCGTGGGTGTCGTGGTCGTCGTGGTGGACGCCGGCGGCCGCGCCGCGCGGCTCGCCGAAGAACGTGAGGTACGTGGCGCGCACCGTGTAGGCAGCAGTGATGAACGCGCTGCCGAGTGCGATCCACATGAACGTCGTGTAGCCGTTGTGGCCGACGTTGTCGATGATCTCGTCCTTGGAGAAGAACCCGGCGAAGGGGAACACACCGGCCAGGGCCAGCGACGAGGCGATCCATGCGCCGGCGGTGATCGGCATCTTCTTGGCCAGGCCGCCCATGTCCTTGCGCATGTCGAAGCTGTGGTGCGAACCGGAGTGGCTGACCGAGCCGGCACAGAGGAACAGGCAGCACTTGAAGAAGGCGTGGGTGAAGATGTGGAACACGGCCGGCAGCCAGGCGCCCGCACCAAGGCCGAGCATCATGTAGCCGAGCTGGCCGACGGTCGAGTAGGCGAGCACCTTCTTGATGTCGTCCTGGACGAACGCCAAGAGCCCGGAGATGACGATCGTGATCGCCGCGATCACGACGATCAGGTTGAGGCTGACGTCAGGGATCGAGAACGCTTCCCAGAAGACCGGGTACAGGCGGGCGACGAGGAACACGCCGGCGACGACCATCGTCGAGCTGTGCAGCAGCGACGACACGGGCGTCGGCCCGGCCATCGCGTCCGGCAGCCACGTGTGCAGCGGGAATTGGCCACTCTTGCCGATGCAGGCGGCGAACAGCGCAACGGCTCCCCACAGCAGCACCTGATCGCTGGCCTCGCCCGACAGCGCCCAGCCGGAGATGGCCTGGATGCTGAACCCGTCGGAGTCGGCGTTGTCCTGGGCCCACTGGTTGGCGCCGAAGAACAGGATCGCCGTGCCGACGAGCAGTCCGATGTCGCCGACGCGCACCGTGAGGAACGCCTTCATCGCCGCCCGCGCGTTGGCCTCGTCCTCCCACCAGTGGCCGATGAGGAGGAACGAGCAGAGACCCATGATCTCCCACCCGAGGATCAGCTGGACCATGTTCTCGGCCAGCACCATCACCAGCATCCCGGCCGAGAACAGCGTCAGTGCGGCGAAGAAATGGGTGAACCGGCGGTCACCGCGCACGTACTCGATGGAGTAGATCTGCACGAGCAGCGAGATGAACGCGACGAGGAACAGCATCATCACGGCGAGGCCGTCGATGTGCTGGCCGAGGCCGAACTCGAAGCCGGAGTTCTGCCACCACACCCACTTGCGGATCACCGGCGCGACGTAGGGCTCGGCGTCGCCCCCCTCGGACGCGGCGATGCTGCGGGCGAAGCCGACGAGCACGCGCAGCGGGCCGGCCTCCTCGGTGCCGGCGAGAGAGTCGGTCCGTTGGATCCACTGAAGGGACGCGCCGACGGCGAGGACCAGCGCCGCGGCCATCGAGGCGATGCCGACCTCGGCGCCGCCGAGCGGCAGGCGCTTGCCGACGAGGAGGATGACGAAGAACGCCAGCCCCGGGATGACCGGGATCAGCCACGCGTTCTCGAGGAACCATCCTGACGTGAGCGCGCCGATCATCCCTTCATCTCGCTCAGCTCGTCCAGCGCGATCGAGCGGCGGTTGCGGTAGACGAGCAGCACGAGGCCCAACCCGACGCCGACCTCGGCGGCGGCCACGGCGATGACGTACAGCGCGAACACCTGGCCGTCGACGTTGCCGTGCAGCAGCGCGAACGCCACGAGATTGAGGTTGACGGCGTTGAGGATCAACTCGACGGACATCAACACCATCACCGCGTTGCGCCGGGCGATGACTCCGAACACCCCGATGCTGAAC
>JALZMG010000451.1 GCA_030858325.1 Actinomycetota bacterium
ATGCAGGACTACCTGCGATGCATTGCCTCCGTCGACGACAATGTCGGCCGCCTGCTCGACGCGCTGGACGAGGACCGCATCGCCGACGACACCGTCGTCATCTACACCTCCGACCAGGGCTTCTTCCTCGGCGACCACGGGTGGTTCGACAAGCGCCTGATGTACGAAGAGTCACTCTCGATGCCCTTCCTCGTCCGCGCCCCGCGCCTCGTGGTCGCCGGATCGCACAACGACGACATCGTCACGAACGTCGACTTCGCCCCGACGTTCCTCGACCTCGCCGGCCTCCCTGCACCTGATCATCTGCAGGGCCGTTCGTTCGAACCGCTGCTGCGAGGAGAGACCCCCGCCGACTGGCCGACATCGATGTACTACCGCTACTGGATGCACGGCGACCCCGCCCACGCCGCACCGGCCCATTACGGCGTGCGCAGCCGGACCCACAAGCTGATCGCTTACTACAACGACCCGCTCGGCCAGCCGGGGGCAGCCGGCCCGAGCGACGCTCCGGCATGGGAGCTGTACGACCTCGTCGACGACCCGCTCGAGACGCGCAATGTCATCGCCGACGCCGCCTCGCGCGCCGTCCGCGACGACCTGTTCGTCGAGCTGACCCGCCTGCAACGAGCCGTCGGCGACGAGCCCCACCCCGCCGTCGCCAACGGCCCGGCGTGAACTCGCGCCCGTCAGCTCTGCCGGCTGCGCATTGCGCGACTCGTCGGATTCGGGCGAGACTTCCAACCGTGACGACTGGCGAACATGTCGCCCGAGCCGTTCGTGACGACCGACTTGCCGAGTCGTCCCATCTCCGACCACCCGAGCTCATGCGCAATCGGGCCCCGGCCATGCAGTCGAGATGCGCTACGAACGGGGCGTGGATGAAAGGCGGCGCAGCGAGCACGTCCTGCTCTACGGCCCGCCTGGCGCGGGGAAGCTGACGGTCGCGCGGGCACTGGCCGATCGATACGGGCTGCGCGTGCTCGACAACCACCTGTCGGTCGATCCAGCGCTGCGCCTGTTCGCGTTCGGCACGCCCGAGTTCGGCGCGGTGGTGGAGCAGATCCGCGTCACGCTGCTCCAGGCTGCGGCGCGCGCCGGGCTGGACGTCGTCTCCACGCTCGTCTACGCCCACGGTTCCGACGACGCTCATCTATCCAGCCTGATCGCGGCGTCGACCGGCGCCGGCGGCCGCGTCACGCGCGTCCAGCTGGTCCCTTCGATGGCGGCGCTGGAGCGGCGCGTGCAGGCGGTCAGCAGAGCCGGCACGACGAAGATCAACGATCCGGCCGTCCTGCACCGGCTCCTCGCCGAGCACGATCTCCGCACGCCCGCCCGGGCCGACGACCTCGTCATCGACAACACCTCGCTGCCGCCGGAGTTGGTGGCCGATCTGGTCGCCGATCACGTCGGCCTCGTTCCCTTCGCCCCTCGGGACGTCCGGCGTTCGACGTGAGCTCAAACGATCACCATCAGCGCTGCGCTTACCCACGACGCGCGTGCGCCACCTACACTCCTGCCCGGTGGTGCAGCGACTGCGGGTGTTGTCCGACACGCTGTCAGCGAACTTCTTCGTCCTGCCGGCCGTCGCCGTCATCCTGGCGTTCTGGTTGGGCCGGGTCGCTGTGGGGTTCGACGCCGGGGCGTGGGTCGGCGAAGCCACGGTCGACAGCGCCCGTGCCGTGCTGTCGACGGTCGCCGCGGCGACGATCACGTTCGCCGCCATCTCGTTCTCCGTTTCGCTGCTGATCATCCAGCAGGGCTCCAGCCAGTTCTCGCCACGTGTCATCCACGGACTGACGCGCGACCCGTTCAACCGACGCGTCATCGCCTTTGTGCTGGCCACGTTCACGTACTGCCTCGTCGTGCTGCAGCGGGTGCGTGGCCCGCTCGAGGACGGAGGCGACGAGGTCGTTCCCAGCTCCGCCGTCGCGCTCGGCGTCGTGGCCGGCATCGCCGCCGTGCTCGCCGTCGTCGGCGCCATCCACCACACCTCGCGGAAGATGTACATCAGCGAGATCCTCGGCGGCATCGTCAACGATGCGCTCGACGCCACCCGCGCCGACATCGGCGAGCTGCGACCGATAGACCCGATTCCACCACCCGACGACGAGCTGGCGTCGACCGTCGTCCGCTTCGCCGCCGACGGCTGGATCCGTGAGGTCGACCGGCCGGCGATCCTGTCGGTGGCGGCACCCGGAGGGTTCGTCCGGCTGGAGACCGACACCGGGCGCTACGCGATCCGGTCCACGCCGATTTGCACCATCTGGCCCGCAGTACCTGTCGGCGACCTCGACGACGTCATGCACCGGGCCAGGGCGGCGGTCACGACCGGCCCGACACGCACGATGAGCGAGGACGGCGGGTACGGGGTCCGCCAGCTCGTGGACATCGCGCTGCGCGCACTGTCGCCCGGCATCAACGACCCGACAACGGCTCAGGACGCGATCCTCCACCTCGGCACCGTGCTCGTCGCCCGGCTGTCGGAACCACCGATGCCGACGGCGTACGAGGATGACGACGGACGCTGCCTACTCGCCCCGCAGGCGATGAGCGACATCGAGCTCGCCGAGCTGGCGATGACCGAGCTCCGTGCGATTGCGGCCGGCAATCCGACCGTTTGCGGGTACCTGTTCGAGTTGCTCGGCGACGTCATCGATGCCGCCCGCAGTGCCGGCGCCGGGGAGGAGCGCGTCGCTCCGTTCGCCGAGCAAGCTCGTCTGTTGCGGCACGCCGCCGGAACCGTCTTGGAACTGGACCAGGATCGCGTCGCCGTGCAACGCTCCTACGCGGCCCGTTTCGGTCCCTGAGACCGCTCACCCTTACGACCGGCTACGGAGCCACCGGCGCAGGCGAGGCGTCATTTCTCAGGGGGCCAGAAGCGCACGATGCAGCTCTGGCTGGCCGTCGCCAGCAGCGTGCCGTCCTGGGCGAACATGTGGGCCAGGCCGTGGCCGAACCCGCGCTCAACCGCGTGCACGCGGATGTCGAGGAGAACCCATTCCGTCGGCACCAGATCGACGATGCGCAACGTGTTGTCCAGGCTGTTGCCGCCGCCGCGCACGCCGAGTGCCTGGCCGACGCCGAACGGGACGAAGTCCCCGAGCACGGCAAGCGCAGCGCCGTCGACACCGCCGAGGACCTCGGGAATGCGTGCCCACATCAGCGTGCGGCCGTCGCCGGGCGTCCCGTCCAGCTCGTGCAGCTCGCGACCCTTGGCCAGGCGCTCGTCCAAGCGGTCGCTGATGAATCCGCTCGTGTCCACGCGGTGGATACGGTGCGGGCACGACTCGGGGGGCGGCACGTCGGCGGGCATCGTCTCGTACTGCCCGGAATGGTCGAGCGGCCGGGCGCCCAGCGCGGCGTTGACCGTCAGGATCTCCCGATCCTCGACGTGGCAGACGGCGCGGGCCTGGGTCATCTGGTGGCCCTC
>JALZMG010000452.1 GCA_030858325.1 Actinomycetota bacterium
GCGAAGGGGCAGCTCGATCTCGACGGCGCCCAGTCCGACGCACCGACACGGGCAGGGCGCAACGCGTTGGCCGTGCACCACCTGGTCGAGCCGGTGCTCGCCCGCCTCCTCGCCGACGGCATGGACGAGCTGTACCGCACCGTCGAGAACCCACTCGTGCGGGTGCTCGCCCGCATGGAGCACGCCGGCATCGCCGTCGACGCCGGCGAGCTGCGCGCGCTCAACGCCCGCCTTACCGCCGAGGTCCAGCGGTTGGGCCTCGTGCTGCGTGATGTCGTCGGCCGCGACGATCTGAACATCAACTCGCCGATCCAGCTGCGCGAGATCCTGTACGCCGCGCCGCCGGCCGGGCGCGGCATCACGCCGGTCAAGCGCACGAAAACCGGCGCCTCAACCGATGCAGCGACGTTGGAGAAGTTGCGCGACGAGTGGCCGGAGTTCATCGGACCGCTGTTGCAGTACCGCGAGGTGGAGAAGCTGCGCGGGACGTACGGCGAGGGGCTGCTCGCCGAGATCGCCGCCGACGGCCGCATCCACGCCACGTTCAACCAGACGGTCGCCCGCACGGGACGGCTCAGCTCGGACCGGCCGAACCTGCACAACATCCCGGTGCGCCGGGAGGAGGGCCGCCTGTTCCGCAAGGCGTTCATTCCGGCGCTGGGGTGCCGCCTGCTCGTCGCCGACTACAACCAGATCGAACTGCGCTGCATCGCCCACCTCGCCGCCGACCCCGGCCTCGTCGCCGCGTTCACGTCCGGTGAGGACATCCACAACGCCACTGCGTCGCGCGTGTTCGGCGTCGACCCGGTCGACGTCACGCTCGACCAGCGCTCCAAGGCGAAGATGGTCTCCTACGGGCTGGCCTACGGGATGGAGGCCTACGGGCTGGGGCAGCGCCTGAGCATCCCCACCGAAGATGCGACGAAGATCCTCGACGCCTACTTCGTGGCCTTCCCCAACGTGAAGGCGTACATGGACGCCACCGTCGTCGAAGCCCGCAAGCGCGGCTACACCGAGACGCTCTTCGGCCGGCGCCGCCCGATCCCCGAGCTGCTCAACGGCAACTGGCGGATCCGCCAGGCCGGCGAGCGCCAGGCGATGAACGCCGGGATCCAGGGCCTGGCCGCCGACATCTTCAAGGTCGCGCTGGTGCGCGTCGATCAGGCGCTGGAGGAGCGGGCGCTGGCCAGCCGCCTGGTGCTGCAGGTGCACGACGAGGTGCTCGTCGAGGTGCCAGACGACGAGCGCGAGGTCGTCGGCCCGCTCGTCGTCGACCTCATGCGCCACGCCGCCGACCGCGGCGACGACCGCCTCGACGTCCCGCTCGAGGTCAACGTCGCCTGGGGCGACACCTGGGCGGACGTGAAGACCTGACCTTGAGGGCTCGCGACACCACTCGGCTGCGCTGAAACACTCGGGATCTGCCTCGGATGGGAGACTGTCCAACGTGGATGCCGATCTCGACGCGATCGTCGGCGAACTGCGTCGGCACGGCGCGGCGTTCGCGTTCGTGTTCGGGAGCCGGGCGCGCGGGGAGTCCCGCGCCGAGTCCGATCTGGACGTGGCGGCATGGTGGCCACGTGATCCGCCGGCCCCCTGGCATGTCCTGGTGCCGCCAGACGTCGACCTCGTCGTGCTGAACGGCGCCCCGTTGGAGTTGGCTGGGCGCATCGCGCTGGAGGGTCAGGTGCTGTTCGACGACGATCCGCCGGCCCAGGTGTGCTGGACGGCGACGACGCGCAAGATCTGGCTCGACGAGCGCCCACGCTTCGAAGCCGCGCACCGCCTGTACCTGGAGTCGGCGGCACGTGGTCGATGAAACCAGGGTCGCCCGGCTGCTGCGTGGCGTCGAGGAGCGCTTGGGCCGGCTCGATGAGGCCCGCACCGACTTGGGCGGGCAGGCGGGCACCCCGTTCTTGCTCGACGCCGTCAAGTACCTCTTCGTCACGACGATCGAAGGGTGCGTCGATGTCGCCCACCACATCGCCGCCTCCGAGCAGTGGGGTGCCCCGGACACGAACGCCGCTGCGTTCGCGCTGCTCGCCGACCACGGCGTGATCGACGCCGGGCTCGGCCGGCGGATGGCGCGCGCCGTCGGATTCCGCAACGTGCTCGTCCACCAGTACGCCGTCGTCGACGACGAACGCGTCATCGCCTCGCTCGACGAACTGGACGATCTGCGCCGGTTCGTCCACCAGGTCAGCGCCTGGATGATCTGCTGACGGCTGCACCGCTACGGTCGGCACGATGCGCCGATCGCTCGGAGTCGTCCGATGACCCGGTTCGTGCTCGACGTCGGGGCGGTGTTGCGCGTCGTCACCGAGGGCATCGAGGTCGCCGGTGACCACGAGCTGCTGGCCCCGACGCTGCTGCGCTCCCAGGTGCTCGACGAGGTGTTTGCTGCCGTCCGGCGAGGCGAGCTCGCCGCCGACATCGCCCGTGAACGCCTCGAGCTCGTGGCGAAGCTCAAGATGCGCTACCTCGGCGACGCCGTCCTGCGGCGTCAGGCATGGAAGGTTGCCGAGCGGTTGGGATGGGCGTCGACCTACCGCGCCGAGTACGTCGCGCTGACGCAGCTGCAGGGCGACGCACTCGTCACGCTGGACGGCAAGCTGGCCCGGGAGGTCGATGGCGTCGTGCGGGTGGCCGGGCCCGACGAGCTGCGGCGGTGAGCGGCGACCCTCGCGACTGCCATTGGTTCGAGCCGATCGCCGCGCACCTGGGCTCGGCATACCTGCGCTACTCGTTCACGAAGGGCACGGTGCAGGAGATCGACCACGTCGCCGCCGCCCTCGGTTTGCGGGCGGGGGAGCGCGTGCTCGACGTCGGCTGCGGCCCCGGTCGCCACGCTCACGAGCTCGCTCGGCGCGGCGTGCTCGTCCACGGCGTCGACATCAGTGCACCGTTCGTCGACCTCGCCCGCGCGGCGGCGCCCGACGGTGCGACGTTTCAGCGGCTCGACGCGCGAGCGCTGCCGTTCAGGGCCGAGTTCGATGCCGCCATCTGCCTGTGTCAGGGCGCCTTCGGGTTGATGACGGCGACCGGCGACGACACCACGGTGGCCGCCCGCATCGCCGCCGCGCTGCGGCCGGGCGGGCGCTTGGCGCTCAGCGCGTTCAACGCCTACTTCGCTGTGCGGTTCCAGACCGACGCCCAGTTCGACGCGGCGACGGGCGTCATGCACGAGCACACTGAGGTGCGCGATCCGCAAGGCGCGCCGCTGGAGGTCGAGCTGTGGACCGGGTGCTACACGCCGCGCGAGCTGCGCCTGCTGCTCGCCGACTGCGGACTGACCGTGGAGCGCATCTCCAGCGTCGAGCCCGGTGCCTATGGCGACGACCCGCCGACGACGGAGTCGCCCGAGTTCCTCGTCATCGCCAGGAAGCGCTGAGAAGACGTCGCTGATGCGGCCCCCGCGAGCTCGTTCCTCGCCGGCGTGCCGAACCGGGCCGTCCATTTCTCAACGACGCGACCCGGCGC
>JALZMG010000455.1 GCA_030858325.1 Actinomycetota bacterium
CCGTCGCTCCTTGGCTTCCTGGGCCGCCCGCACGGCACCGGCCGGGTCGTCGACGACGGCCTGCATCGCTGCTCGCCCAGTGGTCCACGACATCGTCGCCTCGGCGTGCAGCGCCGGGTTGTCCGGCAGCAGTTCGTCCGGCAGGCGCATCACGACGCCCTTGGCCACGCCGCCGACGACGAGCCGCTCGATGTCCCGCCGCGCCGCGCCGACGGCCTCCAGGAGCGACGGCGTGCCGAGCACCGGGCGGCCGCCGACGAGCACGAGGCGCACGTTGCGTTCGTCGACGCGCAGCAGGTTGCGGTGCGGGTCCGGGTCCTTGCGCGTCGTCACCAGCACGTCGGCCAGCGCACCGGGGCGCAGGCGGCCGACGTCGACTCCCCAGCAGCGCGACAGCGCGTCACCGGCGTTCGCCGTGACGAGCTGGCCCAACTCCCGGTCGTCGAGCGCGCCGCCGAGCGCCTCGTCGTTCCACAGCGCGGCGACTTTCAACTCACCAAGCAGGTTATTCGTCCCCGACGGCGACCAGTCCGACCCGAGGCACACGAGGTGCCCGTGGCGGCGCGCCTCGAGCACGTCGGTGGTGTCCCCGTACAGCCAGATGTTGGAAAACGGCGACCACACGATCGCCCCCGGCCCGCTCGCCGCCCAGTCGGCAAATTCCGTCGCGCCGAGCGCGGTGGAGTGGATGCCGATCAGGTTCGGGTGCACGCAGCCGGCCGCGCGCAAGTCGGCGTACTCGCCGAGCAGCGTCGGGGCGATGCCCTCGGCGAGGTGGTAGATGAACGACCGGCCCTCGGCGAGGCGCGGGGCGATCGTCTTCAGCTTCGTCACGTCGGCCTTGATGACGGCCTGGAAGATGCGCTGCTCGTCGCCGAACGCAGCGATCACCTCCTTTTCGATGTTGCGCACCATCCAGCCTGGGAACGCCCGCGTCAGCGGGGGCGAGCCCTGGATGGCCGTCGCCCCGCCGGCTGCCGCTTTGACCTCGGCGTAACGCAGCGCTGCGGCCGCGGCGGCGATGCCCATCGCTTGAGCAGGGTTGGAGATGTCCCGCCCGTATGTCGCCGCGCTCGGCCACTGGTGCCGACTCGTGTACGGCGTGTCGCGCGGCGCCGACCACAGCGGCAGGAAGTTGTACGCGAGGTGGTTGTGCAGGTCGACGAGGCCGGGCGTGATGACGCCGTCGACGCGGACCCGGGGCGATGCCGAGAAGCCGGCCGGCGGGCGCCGGCGACTGGACTGGACGGTGTCGATCAGGCCGTCGTCGCCGATGTACACGGCGCCGCCGGTGACGACGGGCTGGGTGTCGTCGTAGGTGACGACGGTGCCGGTCAGGACGAGACTCATGTTCACACCGCCTGCGCGAGGTCGCGCCGTTCGTCGGGAGGGGGCAGGGGATCGGCCTCGGCCGCGTCGTCGTCCGGTGGCACGCTCTCGGCGAGGTCTCGCCGATCGTGCTCCGAGCCGACGTCGCCGAAGAACACGGCGCCGAACGCGGCCAGGTCGACGGTGTCGTCGTAGCGAGGGCGCACGGCGCGCCGGGCGTCGAGCACGGCGAGGCCGGCGTTGACTTCGCGGAACAGCGTGTCCTAGAAGCAACCGGCGAAGTCGGCGGCGGCGCGGTCACCGATCGGCCAGAAGTGGCCGACGTAGGCCTGGCACCCGTTGGCGAGGAACGCGCCGGGCAGGCCGTTGGCGCGGCCGCCGGGGGAGACGAGCTGCGTGCCCTGGGCGGACCGCGCCGACTGGCAGGCGCTGTTGACGACGAGGTACGGCGGCGCCGCCCAGTCCAGCTCTTTGGACCCCGCCCGCATCGATTCCCATGGCAGGCCGAGCAGCCGTCGCTCGTCGGCGGCGTCAAGGGTGACGGCCTGACGGAACGTCAGCCCCGTGCCCTCCTCGTGGATGGCGACCACGAACTCGTGGCGACCGGCGACGGCGATCGTCACCTGGACGATGTGGGGCAGGAAGCGGCCGCCGCCGCCGGGCCGCGAGCTGTAGGCGCCGGCGATCACGTGAAGAGCTGCCGCCGCTTGAACGACGTGCGCCCTTCCAGCTGCGGTTCCTGGTCGTAGTTGCCGTCGCGCAGGCGCGGCACGAGTTGGCGATGGAGCTGGCCGTACGTCAGCTGATAGCCGGCGTCGGCAATGGTCTGCTTGGCAAAGTAGCTCATCGCCCCGTGGAACATGCGGCCGAAGCGGGCGTCGTAGGAGTACTGGTCCGAACGGCACCCACTGAGGAACAGCTCGTTCATGTCCGACTCCGGGAATGCCGCCTCGCTGCGCCGGTGGGCGGTCTGGCGGACGTCGTCGATGAATGGCAGGTCGAGCTGGCGTGGGTCGCAGAAGCGGGCCCGCCGGCGGTCCGGCGTCTCCATGTCGTCGGGGCCGCGCGTGCCCGACCCGGAGTGGCACGAGTCGGAGATCGCCGTCAGTCGCACGCCTCTCGGGATGTCGGCGAAGAGCAGTCGCAGGTCGTCGTCGACGATCAGTTCGTCCTCGCAATCGTACGGGCAGATCGCCTCGTCGTACAGCGACTCGTCCCCGTCCTTGTCGGCGCGGTACGTGCCGTGGGAAGAGTTCGTGAACACCACCACGTCGCCCCGCTTGGCGCCGGCGAGCAGATCGCCCAGGCCGGCGAGCACGCGAGCCTTGGTCGCCTGCTTGTCCGTCAGCATCTTGATGTCGGAGCGAGCGAAGTCGTAGTGGTCGGTCAGCAGGGTGGCCCATCCCTTGGCGTCATTGACGCAGCCCCGCAGCTCGAGGGCGGGGTTGGGATACTTGTTGACGCCGACGCAGAGCGCACGAGTTGCCATCGGGTCATCGTGACCGGCGCCCGTCACCAGGGCGTCACGGGTGGTGTGACGGTGGGGTGATGGGGTCGGGCAATGATGCCGGCCATGGCTCCATCTGCATCGGCGCGCACCAGGGGCGGCACGCCGGTGCGGCGCGACCTGCTGCGCGACATCATCGACCACGGGACGACCGTCGACGACCTCGGCCCGCGCCGTTTCGGCCGCGCGGCGACGGTAACGCCGCGCCGCAATCTCGGGTTGGCCTGGCCGGCCGGGCGCCAGCCCGTCCCCGTGCCCCTGGACGACGAGCCGGAGCCGTCGGACCCGTTGCCCAAGGCCGATGTCGTCATCATCACGTGGACGGTCGACGAGCTGCGGGCGCTGGCCGACGTGTTCACACCCGGCGTGAACAGCGCCACCCGCTGGTACCGCTACGACCGCAACTTCGAGCAGTACCTGCCGGAGATCCGCCGTGGCGCGCCGGCGCGCAACGCGGCGCGGTTGGCCAGTTACCACCCGTCGAAGATCGGTCGCCGCCGCCTCCTCTGCGTGAAGTCCGAGCTGCATCTCAACCAGGACGGCGTACGCACCGGCGATGGCACGGCGACGCTGCCGGTCGCCGAGCTGTTCCGCCAGATCATCCGCGAGGTCGAGCCGCAACTCGTGATCACCGTCGGCACGTGCGGGGCGACGTTCCCAGAACACGACCTCGGTGACGTCGCCGTGACGAGGAGCGCCCGTTTCCTACTGCGCGAGGAGTTCGCCAACGAACCGTTCGCCAATCGCGCCTACCGAGCCGATTTCACGATCCCGCGGCGGCGGCTGACCGCAGCGCGGCGCCTGATGGTGGGGCTGGCGCCGAACCTGACCGAGCCCGACTTCGCGCCGCCGTCGATCGACTACCCATGGACGGGACCACCCCTGACCGGCCTGACGCACCGCCCGCTGCTGCGCATCGACGGCGACGACCTCCCGGCGTTCCACCCGATCCTGTCCACCGACTCGTTTATCTTCGGCACGACCGGCAACGGGTTGCAGGCCGACGGGTGCGGCGTGGAGATGGGCGACGCCGTGCTCGGCATGGTCGCCGAGGAACTCGGCTCGTCGGCTCCGGCGTGGCTCGTCGTGCGCAACTTCTCCAACCCGGCGATCAACGCTGCACTGCCGCTGGAGCCCGTGGACATGCAGGCGTTCTGGTCGCACTGGTACTACGTCACGTACGGCTACTGGACGAGCGTCAACAGCGCCATCGCCACGTGGGCGATGATCGCCTGACCGATGAGTTCGCGCGGCTGAGCCCGTCGTGGTGCAGGCACGTGCAGATCTGCACGTACCACCCGACGTCATAGGCGGAGCCGCACGAACGAGGGGTTCGGTCGGTTCGGTCGCCCGGCCGAGGTTTCCCCGACGGAATCGTCCGCCGGCCGACGTCGACCTCGCCCCCTACGCTGGACGCGTGCGCCGACCGGACTCGCTGCCGACGATGGACGACCTGCGGGCGCTGGCCGCCGAGCACGGCATCGAACACGTCGGCGCCGCTCCGGCCACGGTCATGGAGCGGGCGCGCACGGCGCTGCACGAGCGCAAGGCGGCGGGGCTCGCCGCCGGCATGCGCTTCACGTACAACGATCCCGACCGCTCGACCGACCCGCAGCGTGCAGTGCCCGGCGCCCGCTCGGTGCTCGTCGCCGCCCGCTCCTACCTCGCCGACGGTGAGCCGCCCCGTCCGTCCGGCCCGCACGCCCGGGTCGCCCGCTATGCGTGGGTCGACCACTACACACCGCTGCGCGCTGGACTGCGGGCGATGGCCCGCCGGTTGCGCACCGCCGGAGAGCGCGCCGTCTCGTTCGCCGACGACAACTCCATCGTTGATCGCGAGATCGCTCATCGCGCCGGCCTCGGGTGGTTCGGGAAGAACGCCAACCTGCTGCTGCCCGGCGCCGGCAGCTGGTTCGTCCTCGGCTGCGTGGTGACGACCGCCGAGTTCACGTCAGCAGAGCCCGTCGGCGACGGCTGCGGGACGTGTCGGCGCTGCATCGACGCCTGTCCGACCGGCGCCATCGTCGCCCCTGGGGTCATCGACGCCAACCGCTGCCTGGCCTGGGTCCTGCAACAGCCGGGCGCCATCGCCCCCGAACTGCGCGCTGCGGTCGGTGACCGGATCTACGGCTGCGACGACTGCCAGGAGGCCTGCCCGCCGACGGTCGTGCTGGGGCGGCGCCACCAGCGCCCGCTCGACGACGACGCGCTGGCGTGGGTCGACCTGCTCGACCTGCTCGACGCCGACGACCAGACACTGCTCGACCGCCACGGCCGCTGGTACATCGCCGGGCGCGACCCTCGCTGGCTGCGGCGCAACGCGCTCGTCGTGCTCGGCAACGTCGCCGACGGCCACGACGAGCGCACTGTGGCGACGTTGGCGCGCTACCGCAACGGCGACGACGAGATCCTGTCCGAGCACGCGGGCTGGGCGAGCGCCCGCCTCGGCCTGGAGACCCGAGTGTTTGCGGCCGGGGGAGTGTTTCGTGCGCGGGAGCCCCGCACGAAACACTCGGATGCCACGAATCCCTCGGATGGGGAAGCGGTGGGGTGAAGCACCTGCTGGTGACGAACGACTTCCCGCCGAAGATCGGGGGGATCCAGTCGCTGCTGTGGGAGTGGTGGCGGCGCCTGCCGCCCGATCGCTTCGCCGTGCTGACGAGCCCGTACCAGGGTGCCGCCGCGTTCGATGCGGCGCAGCAGTTCCGCAT